>CAZUFJ010000072.1:0-2703 GCA_964619805.1 uncultured Candidatus Peribacteria bacterium
AGGAACCAAGGAACCAACGAAACCAATGAAACCAACGATCCTTGGTTCCCTTGGTTGCTTTGGTTTCTTTAGTTTCCTGGTCATACGTCCAAAGACTTGCTTCAAAACACAATTTCTCTAACAATAGGGCTCCTATGTCCCGCACTCTCACCCTCTCGATTCTCTCGCTCCTCCTGCTCTCCGCATGCAGCGGCGCCACCACCTCGGCCAACAAGAACCCACTCACGGCGTCGCGCTACGGCGATGAGCTCGCCGATACGCTTGCAAATCTGGTGATTCAGCAGGACCCCATTGCCAAGGATCCCGCCATGCGCGCGCTGATTGACAGCGAGATCGCGAAGGCAAAGAAAATTGGCGAGAGTGCGCGGGAAACTCAGTCTCAGGGCACACGAGGAACATTCACGCCCATCAAGGAACAGCCCTTCGGACAGGCGCTGTACGTCAGTAACATGCTCTACCTCTCGACGGACTTCGCGAGCGCGCCGGGCCCGAACCTGCACCTGTATATCACGCAGGTCGTGGATCCGCGCGATGCGGCGTTCCCGGACAAGACCGCGATCGACCTCGGCGAAATCAAGAGCGCGTACGGCGCACAGGAGTACCGAGTGCTATCGCAAGAGAAACCAGAACTCCTCCGGACCGTCGTCCTCTACGACACCGTCCTCAAGCGGCTCTATAGCTTCGCGCAGCTCAGTAAGTAGACACCCTATACCCCCGTTCGCGGGGGAATCTCCGCCACGGAGAATCAGAGCGGCGTATTCTTCACCTGCCCTAACGCCGCATCGATACGAGCGGAGAGCTCTGTGATGCTGTTCAGCTTCGAAGGAACCATGACGCCGTTCACGAAGTACGTGGGCGTTGAATTGACGCCAAGATCCTCTCCTTGTTTCTCATCGACCATAACCTCATCCTTCTTGATGCCCGAGGCCAGGCAACGGCGGAAAAGGTCCGCATCCAGCTTGAAGCTCGCAGCCCAGACTTCGTAGGGCTCTTTCACGAGGTCTTCTTGATGCGCATAGTTGTTTTCCAGATATTCCCAAAATTTGCCCTGATCCGCGGCACACTCAGAAGCCTCCGCTGCTTTGAGGGCGTACGGATGGATACCGATGAGCGGGAAGTGCCTGAACTCAAAGCGAATGCGATCTCCGTACTTTTTGAGGATTGGCTTCGTGAGGATCTCATG
This sequence comes from uncultured Candidatus Peribacteria bacterium, assembly GCA_964619805.1. Taxonomy (GTDB): domain Bacteria; phylum Patescibacteriota; class Gracilibacteria; order Peribacterales; family Peribacteraceae; genus 2-02-FULL-52-16. Next base: position 1,184 of record CAZUFJ010000072.1, read on the forward strand.
TGCCGCGCGGCAGGCCGGACACTGCAAATCGCCATACTCCGTCACCGTCACGACAGCCGAATCCGGGCCGAGCGCTGTGCGCGAAGACTCCGCAGAGATGCCAGTGGTATCAATGCCGCAGGCGGAGAACAGAAAACTACAAACGAGAATTGAGGCAAATGAACGAGAGCGCATGGGGGAGATGGAAGACATAAGATGGAAGACGGAAGAAAAGCTTCAATACTTACATCTTACGTCTTCCATCTTACATCTCGTTCGCACCTTGCGAAATCATTCATTAATTTCCTCCTCTACGTTATACTTGCTTCCCATGACCCTGTACCTCAAGTACCGGCCGCAGGCCTTCGCCGACGTGGTGGGCCAGGACCACATCGTGACGACTCTGGAGCAGGCCGTGAACCGGGGTCGGATTTCCCATGCGTACCTCTTCTGCGGATCGCGCGGCACGGGCAAGACGTCCGTCGCGCGGATCCTGGCTAAGACGATCCTGCTCCAAGGCATCGAGGATCCCAAACTTCGGGAACACATCACGAAGGCGGTGGAGGACGGTTCTTTCGTGGACTTGATCGAGATCGACGCCGCCAGCAACAGAAGAATCGACGACGTGCGCGATCTCGTAGAGAAAATCGGCTTCTCCCCTGCCGCTTCCAAAGCGAAGGTCTACATCGTGGACGAAGTGCACATGCTTACCAAAGAGGCATTCAATGCATTTCTGAAAACTCTTGAAGAACCACCCGCTCATGCCATTTTTATACTCGCGACGACCGAGGTAGAGAAAGTGCCGGAAACCATTCGCTCGCGCTGCCAGGTCTTTACGTTCAAAAAGCCCACTCAAAAAATTCTTCGCGACATGGTCGTCTCAGTTGCAAAGAAAGAGGGATTTTCATTGGAGCCCTCGAGTGCGGATCTCATCGCACTCCTCGCCGAAGGTTCATTCCGCGATGCCCAGGGAATACTTCAGAAAATTTTCTCCTCGTCAAAAGACAAGAAGGTGAGTGTTGAAGAGGTTGAAACAGTGACGGGTGCACCGCGCGCAGATCTCCTCAACGCGCTCTTAGAGGCGTTTGAGCAAGGTTCTGCCGAAGAAGGTCTTGGCGCGGTAAGTAAGGCCGTGGCGCAAGGCTCCGACATGAAAGTTTTTATGCGTCTCCTCCTTGAGAGGGTGCGCGCCGTGCTCCTCCTGCGGTTCGCCAAGGATATAAGGGGGCGTATAGAGGAGGAATTTTCTGAGAGGGACTTCTCGCTCATTTCAAAAATTGCAGGAACAAAGGAAACGCGCATAAACGCCGCCCTTTTGCGCCGGCTCCTCGAAACCCAGGCCGAAGTAACTCGCGCCTACATCCCACACCTCCCACTCGAGCTTGCCGTCATCGAGCTGTGCGAGGGACAGGTGAAAACATAATCGATATTTTACGGCTCAGTTGAGGCGGCGCCAGCACCTATGCTGGCGCTTTTCTTTTTCGGCTTAGAGTCTAGTATGCTGAAGATGTTTATTTTTGGGGATCGCCTGCCTGCGCAGA
>CAZUFJ010000073.1:0-12433 GCA_964619805.1 uncultured Candidatus Peribacteria bacterium
AGCGTCTTGCAACATCGGGGAGATCCCGCGCCAGATGCTCCTGTGGAAGAACGATGACATCCGCCGCGAGAGCTGCAGCAATCGCATTTGCCTGCTGATGATCGTGCGCAACGCCCCTGAGCGGACAGAGAATGGTGGGGATCTTGTTTGCTGCGAGTTCGCTCATGCCCCCTCCTCCTGCGCGCGACAGTGCGAATGAAGCGATTGCATAGAAGTGCGGGAGCTCCTCATGCGCAAACTCTTGTGCGAAGTATCCGGGTCGTTCTGCCGCTCCCCGCTTCCCAATTCCCGTGAGGTGAAGCACGTCGCAGAACCCGAGGAGCTCGGGAAGGCATGCGTCCACCGCACGGTTCAACGCCTCTGCTCCTTGGCTTCCGCCGCAGATAAGAAAAATGGGGCGCGTGCCGGAAAGGCCCGACAGTCGGAGCCCCTGCGGACGAGAGCCGGCAGTGATCGCTTTCCGAACGGGATTCCCGGTATGAGAAACATTCCGCGTGTTGAGCTCGAGCGGGAATCCCGTGCAGACGCATGAGGCGATGCGAAGCAGGAAACGATTCGCGCGCCCGAGCACCGCATCGGATTCATGGAGCACGATCGGAATGTTGCGCCTGCGTGCGGCGAGACAGACGGGGACGCTGACGGCGCCTCCTTTACTGAAGATGACGTCGGGTCGAAAGGTGCGGATTGCGCGCTTCGCCGCTCGAAGCGATTGCAAAAACGTGAAAGGCAGCGAGAGCGATCTGTGCGGCAGAGGGATTGCTTGGAACGTCACGGATTCGCGTCTCAAAAATTCCGCTTCCTCCGAACGATCGGAGATGACGAAGAGTGCTTCCGCGTTTGGATCCATGCTGCGGAGCTCTTCCCACACTGCGACGCACGGAGCGATATGTCCGATCGAGCCGCCGCCTGCAAAGAGGATCCTTATCATTACTGTGCGAAGAACGTGCGCTTCAAAAAGCCTCCTCCTTTTCGCGCGCGCCGCGCCGCACTCGCTTCTTCCGTGGAGTGCATCGAGATATTGAGGAGCACCCCGATGCCGGCGAGCGTGGCGATGAGCGACGACCCTCCGTAGCTGATGAAGGGGAGCGTGAGCCCCGTGAGCGGGAGGAGCGAGAGGTTCACCGCGATGTTCACGATCGTCTGCAATGCGATCCACGTTGTGATGCCGGTTGCGACCATGAAGCCGAACCGATCCGGCGCCTCCTGCGCGATCTTGTAGCCGCGGATCACGAGCGTCGCGTACATCGCAAGCACGATGAGCAAGCGGAAGAACCCCAGCTCCTCCGCCATCGCAGCGAAGATCATGTCTGCCTGCACCTCGGGCAGGTATCCGAATTTCTGGATTGATTTCCCGTACCCGACGCCGAAGAATCCGCCGCTGCCGATTGCGAGGAGCGCCTGCTTGATCTGGAATCCGATCGTCTCGCTGATCGTCGGATCGTTGGGGCGCAAAAATGCGAGGAAGCGGTTTCGGATGTACTCCTGATTGAGGATGATCGGGAGCCCGAGCACCCCCGCTCCCACAGCCCCCATGATGAGATGGAGCAGGTTTCCGCCTGCGATGAAGAACATCACGCATGCGATCCCCGCAATCACGAAGAATGATCCCAGATCCGGTTGGATCGCGACGAGGAATGTGGAGAGCAGGAGCAGCGATACGAAGGGGATGAAGCCTTCTTGGAAGGTAGAGACGAGTTGCTCGCGCTTCTGTAGCCACACCGCAAGGTAGAAGATGAGCGTGAGCTTGAGCACCTCAGAAGGTTGTACAGAAAATGGTCCAACCCGGAGCCAGCTCGTCGCCGTGCCGTACTCCGCGCGAATGCCCGGGATGAAGAGCGCGATCAGCAGAACGATCGAGAGGAGGAAGAGGAGCCGCGCGCAGCGCTCCCACACGCGATAGGGTGTGACCATCATGAACCCCATCGCGCCGATGCCGATGATGATGTGGAGGAAATTGCGCCACAGGTAGAACGAATTGCTTGGCGCAGAGCGAAGCCCCTGTTCCGTGAGCTGCGTGGTGAGCTGATAGCTCTCGAACACGCTGACACTCGCGATCATCGCGAGGCCGAAGAGCGTGAGGACAATCGCGATGCCGAGAAGGAGAAGGTCGATGCGGCGAAACATGTTTGCGAGGCATCGCAGTATACGTCTTGCCACACCTATGCGACCAGGAAGGGGAGCACTTTCCTCGGGGCTGCCCCTCCCCTACGCTTTTGCCATGCGCCGCACGTTTTTCACTGCAAGTTCACTCGCATTCCTCGCAAGCATTCTCGCGAAGACTGCAGCCGATGCATTCCTTACGGAGCGTGTCCCTGTCATTGGCTCCTTCGCCGGATTTCAACGCTCGTTCAATCCCGGTATCGCATTCGGCATTCGCATGCCGCCTGCCATTCAAACTGCTTCGATCATAGCCGCCGTCATTCTTCTCCTTTTTGTCGTGTTCCGAACAGCGAAGACTTCCATGAGCCAAATTGGATTCGGCTTGATCCTCGGCGGCGCGCTCGGAAATATTCTCGATCGTGTGCGCGACGGCCTCGTGACGGATTTCTTCCAGGTAGGAACATTTCCGATCTTTAACGTGGCCGACAGCTGTATCACGATTGGTGTTGTCGTTCTGCTTTTCGAAATGTTTCTATCTTCTCGAAACCACGCCGCGTCCCGGCTGCGGGGAAAAGGAGGGCCTGCCCTGCCGAAGCCTCGGGCGAAGGAGGGCCTGCCCTGCCGAAGCTTCAGCGAAGGAGGGCCCCGGAATACGTGAGGATTCTTCCTGTAGGGGCACAGCGCGCTGTGCCCCTGCCGTGGGTGTTGCGGGAGCAACAAGAAACGAGCATGGGAAATCGTCGACTCAGAGTTGTTGAAGGGATGACGGAGATCAACCAGATCGAGATTCTATCATGGGTTGGGAGTTTTGATGCGCAGGGACGCAACCTGCGCTGGAGATGTCTATGAATGTTCATGGATCTATTGCATTCGCCAGCGCACGTTGCCTACGTGCGCCACCTCGCATTGACAAGTTCAAAAAAGTTTCTATAGTAATCGCATGAGCCCATTCCCCGACCGACGGTATTTGGAGAAGGGAACAATCGGGAAGGAAGGGAAGAAGCCTCCCGAACAGCGCTTTTCTCGGCGCGATATTCTTATCGCAGTTGGCTCTGTTGCAGCGGGCGCACTCGGCATTCATCAGGCAGCAAAATTTCTTGCGGAACGTCAGGAGCGAACTGGCGAGCATGCGCAAAAAATGGCAGAGGTGAAAAAATATTTTCAGGACTTCCCGGAACATTTTCCGGGTTGTGATATGGAAAAAATTGCGGCGGAGAATGCCGTTCGTGTCGTCGTCGCAATTCGTGTGCCGCAGAACCCTGAGGAGAAGAAAAAAATTGAAGCAAACCTGCGTGCGCTCCTCGAGCGGCTCAGGACAAATCATACACCCTTAGGCCTCTACGTTGAAGGAGTGAGCGAGCAGAACCTGAGTCAATACAACGAAGCTCTTTCTTTGCGCAAAGAGAGATTGGAGGCCGCAACGCATTTGGAAAGGGTCACGCTTGGTCTGCAGGGAGGTGACCTTGAGAACATGCGCGAGCGAATCCGGAACCTGCGCGAAACCAAAAGCCCCGCGTGGGAGGCGGTTGAAAAACATCTCGGCGTTGTTGCAGAACTGATGGAACAAAATAAAATTTCACTGAGACCGGCGGAAAATCCAAAAGCACGCCTCCTACTGAAAACTCCGGAGCAACGGGTGAAGGAAGCGCAAGGTGTTCCCCCGGAGAAGAGAAAAGAGGCTCTCCTCAATGAGCAGAAGGATCTGTTCCTTCAGAACACGGCATTCGAGACCATTGCGGTTCTCCTCTGCAGTGATCGGCATGATCTACGTGGGAATGTGCGGAGCAACAACCAAGAGAATCCCGAAAAGGCCACTTCTCTGATTTCCGTGAGTCTCACGCCGCAGCGGTAATACAGGCGACTTTACTGGCGAACGTCCGTTCGTATCTCCTAGAATATCCACCCCATGAACATCAGTTTTCGCATCCGCGGCGGAGGTGCGCTCAAAGGCGACGTCGCGATCAGCGGCGCAAAAAACGCCGCGCTTCCACTCATTGCCGGGAGCCTGCTGTGTGCGGGTGAAACCGTGCTCACGAACGTGCCACGGCTCCGGGACATCGAGGTGCTGCTCGCGATCCTCACATACTTGGGAGCGGAAACATCATTTCAAGATGGCACGGTACGCATCCGCACGCATAAAGTGCAAAGCAAGCCGATTCCCGGCGAATTCGTGTCGAAACTGCGCGGCTCGATCGTGCTGCTCGGACCCTTGCTCGCGCGGTTCGGCGTCGTCGAGATGGCATACCCCGGCGGGTGCGTGCTCGGCAAACGCCCGGTCGCCGCGCACGTGAGTGCGCTGGAGCAGCTTGGAGCCAAGAACATGAGCACCGATGACGTGCTTCATTTGCAGGGGGCGCTCCGGCCCGCGCACGTCATCCTCCCGGAATTTTCCGTCACGGCGACCGAGAATGCGGTGCTCGCGGCCTCCATCCTGCCCGGTGAAACCACGATCTCCATTGCGGCCACCGAGCCGCACGTCCAGGCGGTCGAGCGCTTCGTCCAAAAAATGGGCGCGGAGGTCGAGGGCATCGGCACGCACACGGTGCGCATCCGCGGCCAGGAGAAAATGATCTGCGTGTCCGAGGCGGTGATCCCCGATTATCTGGAAGCGGGCGTCTTCGTCCTCGCGGCACTCTTGACCGGCGGCAAGGTGCGGCTCCACGGACTCGATCCTGAGCACCTGCTTCTCTTCCTCGATGTCATCGCGCGCATGGGTGGCATCTGCAAGTACGATGCGGCAGAGGGCGTACTTTTTGTGGATGGCGAACTTTCGTCCCTTGAGGCTTCGAAGGTGCAGACGAACATCTATCCGGGCTTCCCGACGGACTTACTCCCACCGATGGGCGTTCTTATGACGCAGGCGAAGGGCGTCAGCCGCATCTTTGAGCGTCTGTTTGAAGGACGGATGGCGTACCTCTACGAGCTTGAAAAAATGGGCGCGCACGTCGAGGTCTTGAACGCGCATCAAGCACTGATCATCGGGCCGACGCCACTGCGTGGTCGCACGGTTGCATCGAACGATATTCGTGCGGGTGCCGCGATGGTGCTCGCGGGGCTCTGTGCCGAGGGTGAAACGACCGTGACCGATGTCCACTATATCGAGCGTGGGTACGACCGCCTGGATTGGAAACTCCGCTCGCTCGGTGCCAACATTGAACGTCTGGAGCAAAACACGCGGTAACTTTTCTCGCTTACGGCGGGCTTTCCTCACCTCACTTTTTCCCTTAACATCTTCGCGATGCTCAATTTCACTTCCCTCGGCGGCTCTGGATTTTCCTGCGCTGGCGGCGATAAGCCCCTGATAGTTTTTCCTGTGAAGGGAAAAGGATCTGGCAAAGACTCGATCACGCTGCTCTCGAAGCCGGAGGAGAATCCTGCAAAGAGCGTGATCTCGTGGCCGGGTGAATACAACGCCGCTGGTATTTCGATCCGCGGTATCGGCCAGGCCGATGGCCAGCATGTGTCGCATGTGGTGGAGGTCGACGGTCATCGCTGCGCGTTTCTCGCAGCCCCCCTTATGGAGTGGACAGACACCGAACTCGCATTGCTTGGTGAAGTGGATATCCTCGTGATTCCGAGTGACAACGTGAAGCTGATCCAAAAACTCGTGGATGAACTCGATCCGCGCATCCTCATCCTCACGCCCGATGCGGCGGGCAAGATCGACCCCGAGGTGATTCGCATTTGCGGCGCGCAGGGAAAGGCGCGCGTTTCAGAATTCAAAATAAAAGGATCGCTGCAGGCGGAGGGGCGGGAGGTTGTGTTGCTGGGAGAGTAAAAGCATCGTTCCACATCTGTGGATAATTCTGCGAAGCTTGCGAAGCAGGATGGTGTCCCCGGCAGGAATCGAACCTGCATGTATCCCTTAGGAGAGGATCGTTCTATCCATTGAACTACGGGGACATCGCATGGCTATGGTGGACAAGGAGGGTCGTTCTATCCGTTGAACTACAGGACCAATGGATGCATGGTAACACCAATCCAGCTCTTGAAATTTTCCAGGACTCCATGCGTCCTATGCTACGATCCATTCTCACATGCGACGCGGAATTTCCATTTTCATCCTTTCGGCCATGCCCTTTGCCGCCCTTGCGCTCGATTTTTCGGATCGAACGGAGGCATTCAATGATCATGGGACTCTCTCCGTTGCAGAGCGGGTTGGCGTCAGCGTGCTCATGCGCGCAGGGGCTGTGGAAGGCAACCCCGATGGTTTCTACCGCCCGCGTCGGCTCGTGAATCGCGCGGAATTTTTGAAGATCGCCGCGATCAGCGCGGGTTTGGAGGGGGACGCCGACGTGCCTTCCTGCTTCCCCGATGTTCCGAAGGGCGCGTGGTTCCATCCCTCCGTCTGCGCGGCGAAGCAACGCAACATCGTCAGCGGCAACCCCGATGGGTTCTTCCATCCGGAGCGACCGGTGAATTACGTCGAGGCACTGAAGATTCTTGCGGAGCTCTATAACTACGACCTGCCCGAGCCGCTCCCAAACACGAGTGTCCTGTGGTACACGCCATACCTCGGCGCGGCGAGTGAACATGGTATTGCGATGGGGATAAGCCCCAGCACACCACTCACGCGCGCGCTGGTTGCGCTCTTGGCCGCGGCGGCGCTCGCGGAATCGGAAGGAGCATTGGAGGAATATCGCGCGGCAGAGCGCGGTGAAATCATGAGTTCGTCATCTTCTTTGAGCTCGAGTTCATTATCTTCACATTCGAGTACATCCTCGAATGTGAGCAGCAGCTCTTCTTCCGTTCCTGTTTCGAGTCTTCCCGATCTTCCCGCGCGCAGCCGCTTCCTGATCTTGGGGGAACGAAGCGAGCCGATTGCGAGCGCGAATTTTTTCTCGCACCAGGAGGCGATGATCGTCCGCGGTGCGACCGTGAAATTTAAGAACGAGGCGAAGTCTATCGACGCGCTCACGCTCATCAGTAGTTCCGGCGCCGAGCTCGGCCGGCTGACGCTCGATGTCTACGATTCGACGAAGAAGACGTGGAAGGCGACGTTCTCCTCCGGTGACGGCTACACAACACTAAAGCAGGATCAAGAAAACACGCTTGCAATCGAGGCGCTCCTGAAGGGGCCCTCGAGCGGCGGATTCTCCGAGGAGATGATCCAAGTGGATGACTTTTCGCTCACAGTCGAGGGCGGATTCACGCACAACACCTACGCCTCGCGTCCCGTGGATTTCCCGTTCCCGCAGCATCAAACATCCTTCGCGCGGATCACCGGCGTCACGAACGCACTCGAGATCTCCGGCGGATTGCCGGTCGGAAACGACGAACTGATTGCCGGCTTCACCTTCCGTGCGGAGGAAATTTCGCAGGCGAATACGGCGATCTCGGAGCTCGAATTTGAAATCAGCAAATCCTCGAACGTCCAGAGTACGGGATTCACCCTCGAAGCAACGGATACGAATACGACTGTCGAATGCACCGTTGCTGGCAACGTCGTCACATGTGCGAATATTCCGGAAGAGCTCGGAGCGCTTCAGGCGGGCAGCCGAACACTCAGGCTTTCCGCCGATATCTTGCTCTCCTCCGGCGCGCAGAATCCTTTCCTTCAAATCTCGCTCAATCAACCGGGGGCGATCGGCACGAATGGCGGGGTCCGCTGGACCGACGGCTCGGGTGATTTCAACTGGATGGAGCTTGCGGCTCCGGTTGCACGAGGGACAAGGTGGGAATAACGAGAGGGGAGAAAGGGCAGGAAAGGCAGGAAAGGGAGAAAGGGCAGAAGAGGCAGAAACGTCACTACGACTTTTGGCGGGGAACCTTTCTTTCTTTTCTTCCTCTTCTGCCTTTCCTGCCCTTCCTTTCCTGCCCTTTTAACTGAGTTCCTCTGCCATCGCTTGTATCGCAGCTCGTGCCGCTTCCTTCCAGTCTTTCCCTTTTCCGGCAAAGATGATCGAGCGAGAAGCGTTCACGATCGCACCGGTGCCATCGGGGAGGAATCCGTGCTTTGTGTCCGCGGCTGTTCCGCCCTGTGCGCCGTAGCCGGGAATCAGGAAGATGCAGTGCGGCATGAGCGTGCGGAGATACTTCAATTCCTCGGGGTAGGTTGCGCCGACGACGGCGCCGACCGAGGAAAAGCCGGTTGCACCAAGGCAGCCCGTGCTCCAGCGTTCGACGAGCTGCGCCAAATGTTCATGCACGGCTTCGTCGCCTGTGGGAAGATCCTGCAATTCACCAGAGCTCTTGTTGCTCGTCTTCACAAGCACAAAGATCCCACGATCATTTTTTTTGCAGCGCTCGATGAAGGGGGCAATGCCGTCGGAGCCGAGGTACGGATTCACCGTGAGCGCGTTGATTGGTGTATCCGCGCCAAGATAGGCCTCCGCATACGCTTCGCACGTTTGGCCGATGTCGTTACGCTTGCCATCCGCAATCACGAGGAGTCCCTGCCTCTTCGCATATTCACATGTTTCGAAAAATGCTCGCATGCCTTCCCACCCGAGCGCTTCGTAATATGCGAGCTGAGGCTTCACGGCGCAGGCGATCCCCGCGACCGCATCGATGATACCTTTGCCGAACATGAGAACGCCCTCCGCGTTCTTGGAAATTCCCTCGGGGAGCTTCGTGACGTCAGGATCAAGACCGACGCAGACGGGCGATTTTTCTTTTGTAGCGGCCGTCAGCGCATCCCCGAAGTGCATTGCGATCAGTGTATCGCTCCGCGAATAAAATTTCCACATCCTTGCACATGGCCAAGACGTTTATACCCCTCTATCCCTCAAGAGAGAAGGATTCACTGGGGGGATCAAGAGGCATTGGAAACAAGTATTCCATGAGCGGCGATGAATGCAAGGCGTTGATGCCGGAATATTCACTGATACCACGTCGCGTTCAAAACGTTATGAATCTCTCGAAGACAGAGTTTGTATCTCTTGGCTTGAGTGAACGCTATGCGGTACGAGAGGATGTTGCTGCTGAAGAACAATTGCTAACGTTTTACATGCAAGGTGGTATTAGAACGGAAGATCTTCCGCCTTGATTTCGGATGCGTAGGCAATCTCTGGCACTTCCGACGCATCCGCCGAAGGGCTGGGCTGTTCCTCATGACGTGAAGACGAGACGGCGGTGGTCGTATCCGCCTGGATCGCAGAGGCGGCGACGGCATTGTTCACGCCGAGGAGTGATACGGCGTCCGCGACGATCTCGGTCGCGGTGCGCTTGCTGCCGTCCTTCGCTTCCCAGCTGCGCGTCTGCACGCGGCCAGAGGCGTAGACGCGGTTTCCTTTCTTGATGAATGTTGCGACTTCGCCCGCGAGCGCGCCCCACACGACGATGTTGTGGAATTCGCTTCGCTCCTTGAGTTCGTTGCTGCCTTTGTCCTTCCAGCGTTCGTTTGTTGCAACGCCAAGCGTCAGCACCTGCTGGCCGCCGGTCGTCGTTCGCATTTCGGGATCGCGCGTTACGTGCCCGATGATATCCGCCCGGTTGAGCGCGGCATTCACGGACTTTGCACCCGTGAGCGTCGGCATTTGACCGTCCTTCGGATCCAAAAGAATCATGTCGAGCGCGACGATCTTCGTCTTGCTGCGCTTTTCGTTCGTCTGTTCATCCTGCCAACTGTCCGTCTGCAGACGACCGGAAATAAAGAGGTGTGCGCCCGCACGGACGTACTTCCCCGCGACCTCGGCCATCGGGCCCCAGAGCGTGATCGTGTGAAAGCTCTTGCCCTCGAGCAGCTCGCCGCTCTCGGACTTGAATGAATAGGGCGCAACGAGATTCAGATCCGTGACGCTCGTGCCGTTTGGCGTCTGGCGGATGGTGACGGGTTGTGTTTGATAGCCGATGATGTGGACGCGATTGAGGGAGAACATGTCGCGGTGGGGAAATGGGAGATAAGGAGGTCACGGAGTTCGTGCCCGTGTTCCTTCGGGTCTGACGCTTCTAGAATTACTGAAGCGCGGGACGACGTCAAAGGGGTTTACCCTGAGTACATCGAAGGGACTGTGCACGACCGTACACCCTGTGATCGCGAGTGGCAAGGAACCCTGCTAACAAAATTTTTGAAAGATGCTGTGATTACTTTTATCGCGCAAGCGAAAATTGAACGCTGCCTTCGTCAATGCAGACTCGCGACGTTTGGCTGCACGATGCTCGTAAACTTGCCCTCATTCTGTCCCACTTGCCGACCTCTGCACGCTCTCAACATCGGGTTTTCCGCTCTGGGATGCTCTCACTGCTCTTGCTTCTGATGCCGATCACGGCTGCGGCTGCACTTTTTAAGATTCCGCAGAGCCCTCCGACATCCTATGCCGACATAGAAACGTTCGTCACGAACGAGTTGCCGGATCGCCTGGAGCAGGTGCAGTGCGGCGGGTGGAAGGACGAGACGATCCAAGGAAAAATCGCAGATGTAGCGGGTGTTCCGGGCCGTACGTCCGATCCATTCGGCAATATTCCCTCGGGTATGGCCGTTCGTGCGGACAATAGTTCGTTCCCCACAGAAGATACGACCAAGGGGCTCACGACCGCGTGCGAGGAAGGCGGAAAAGACGGCGATGAAATCGACGTAGAAGTGTGGTGCGACAATGGTGACGGAAGCATCAGCCGTTGCACGGACAAAACTCCCTATCCGTACTTCAAGGATCCCCCGTGCCTGTGGCGCGATCGAAACACCCAGGTTGACCCGCCCCACAATGAAGCGACATGCCGGGAATTTTGTGAGCTTTTGAACTCATCAAAATTTCAGTACCTCGATTGCAGGAGCCCGAGAGCGGAACTGGATCCCATCACGGGGATTCCAACGGGAAGAACGCTCTGTGATCAATGGGGGCTCCGCTACGTCTGCACGCAAGATTGGATCGACCTGCCACACCGCGCACTCACGGGGACGAGCGACCCCGGCGACGCGGCACCGGATTTGGACCCCACGCTACAGCAATATTGCGACCCCACGCTCACGGACAAAGTTTCTGATCCTGTAAACTCAAAACGTTGCGTCGGTGAAGAATGCCGCTGCCCCGGACCCGGTTGTATGCAATCTGGACCGGAGGGGGGTCCCGATCAATACAACTCCTTTTACCGAACGTACGAAACCGGCTACTCACGTCGCCCCGTCATCACCGATCAAGCGACGGATGTAACGGATAAATCCGCGAGTGTGATGTGCATCGGCTTCTACGAGGAATTCGACCCGAAGACGCGCAAGGTCGACTCTGCAATGGATTTGCGCTGCACAATAGACATCAGCCTCACGGAACTCCCGGAGACACAAAAAATCAAAGGAACGTTTGGCGAAAATGCTTCGTCGGATCCTTCGGGCCCAATCGTCCGGCAGACATCATTCGATCCGAAGAAGGATTTGTGGTACGAGAATATGGGCGGCGCCACGTCGTACTTGAATCTGAAAGTTTTTGAAGAGCAGTTTCAAAATGACCTGTCGACCGCAATTCTCACGGTGGACGGGGCCCGCCAGAAATCTGCGCAGCCATTCGCCAACGATCCGAAGCGCACGGCGTCCTCCAGTCTTATTCGCGCGTTCGATGATACTGTGACGACCGAGCGTGGGGACGAGCGGACGATCGTACAGTGGTGGCAGACATTGCAGACCGAGGCGCACCGGTTCTTCACGCCGCCGGTCGTACGACTGTTCGTGCCGCCCGCATGGACGTTCGGCATCGATGTGACGGACCCGCTCTTCACGGGCGGCGCTGCCACCCCCGAACCCGGGGACACGCGTGCACCGCTTCGCAAGGACCCACGCGTGAAATCCATCGAGGTGCAGGTGCATGCGGGCGACGACTTGCTCGGCCAAATCGCGACGATCCTGACCCGAAACCTCCTTTTCCATGTTGAGGAGGAGCCCGTGCCCGTTATCGTCCCGCTGATTTCCGTCGCGGAATTGCTCGCGATCAAGAACGCGTGGGAGGCGTGGCTGGAAACGGGACCCCAGGACCAGATGGGACCGCAGGTCGCAACGATCATCCTCCGCCTCGAGCAGTACATTGACCAAGTGGAGAATGTCCGGAAACTTCGTTCGGAGCTGCCGAAGTACATCGGGCGGATGACGGAGGCGCAGGAAAAAATTGTTGAAAAAATCGCAGAGTGGCTCAGGCTCAATGCCGACCTGTATGAGCAGTACCTCAAGCGTTTCAGTGAGCGACGTGCATTGCAGCAATCGTACGCCGAAGTCGCGCAGCTCTTCAAAGTATTTGAGGACGACGTGAACATGCCTTGGTGCAAGAACGATCGGTTCACGACGCCGATCTATTCGTTCCTCGACCCGTGGTTGAAGGGGCGTCCCGCGCTCGGCGCGAACGAGCTCATTCGCAAGTGCAGCGCTCCACCCGACGACACAAAATTGCCGCTCTTCTGCCTCGGCCCCGAG
>CAZUFJ010000074.1:0-4197 GCA_964619805.1 uncultured Candidatus Peribacteria bacterium
CGCGTCGATATCCTTCACCTCCTTGGTAATCACGGGCGAACCGCCGCATTTCTTCACCGCACGGGCGACGGAATCCATATTGCAGAGGCCGTAGTCGATGATCGCGACAAGACTCATGCGGACAGTATAGGCTCCTCTAGAGGTTGTCGTAATTCACCTTGGTGAGATTTCCCTTCTCGTCTTTGACTACATTGCCCTTGGCATCGCACACGAAGATTTTTTTGTTCGTGAACGAATCGCAGATCGCGATGAATTCCTCCAGCGTCATGCCGATTTCTTCCAGAACTTCCTCAATCGGATAGCCGAGATAGATCCAGGGGAACTTGCCGTCCCGCTCCTTTACGAGCTTGAGTCCCTCTTCGCGCGTCATGTGGCCGCGCCGGATGTGCATACAGACCAGGTCCGTCGCTCTGCCGAAGCCGAACTTCAGAAATTTGAAGTAGTCGTGGATGCCCGTCTGGACGTTGTCCAAGTTCTCGTAGTTCACCGCCGAGCCTTCGACCATGTCCGAATAGAATTCAAAACCGTGTTCGTGCGAGACCTGCGCGTTGTGGTAACCGTCCCAGGGAATGTAGTGGCCGAGGAAGAGGCCCGTGACTCCCACGCGCTTCAGTTCGTCGTCGGTCGGGTACGTGTACTGAATCAAGTGCTTCTGCTCGATGCCTTCGCGTCCGATCAGATCGCTGACGCGCAGTCCCAGCAGTCCCCCGAATTCCTCCAGCCACCGCCGCGTGAGAACGTTATCGTCGGCATTCGCTGCCGGGCCGCCGTACTCGTTCTGCGAGTTCTCGCCCCATATAAGGAGGGGAACGTTGAACTGCACCGCCATCCGGACGGGGATCGTGAAGATGGCGACGTGCTCGGGCCAGGAAATATCGCCCACCTGCTCGAGTGCCAGCTTGTTGATGCGCCGCCGCACGAGAGGATACACGCTGACTGCGATTCAATCGATGCCCTGAATCTTCAAATTCTCCAGGTTGCGACGGCCCAGATCCGAGAGCTTGTCCGTCGATGCCGTCACGCAGAGGGGATTCAAACCCAGCTCAAGCATCGAGAGCGCCTGGAACGTGCTGTCTTTTCCGCCGCTTGCGGGGACGATGCAGTCGTAATTGGAATGATTCTTCGACTTGTAGCGGTCGAGAATGTTCAACAAGTCTTTCTTTCGCCCTTCCCAATCCACGGACGGGCGCTTCTCGTAGTACCGGCACGCGGCGCAAATCCCTTCGTCATCGATCCGCAAGTCGGGCTTCGACGACGGCATTAGACAGCGCCTGCAGTATTTCAAGTATTGGACGACCATAAAGCGCGCGTATGGTACTGCAGTGGGCCGAATTCTGCCAGGCTTGCGCAAGCGCTCATGGCAGCCGCATACTCCTCCTGCATGTCTTCCGTTATTCCTTTGCGTGCGATCGCCGCGCGTTTTTCGGCTCCGTTTATCCGGGAAGCCCTGGAACAGGTTCTGGAAGCACACCCCTTCGAATTTTGTGCCGATATCTTCGGTGGCACGGGATACCGCCCGCTGAGGGGTCTGCCGCCCGACGCGCAGCAGTATTTCCAGTCGGCCGAAATCCGCAACGCCTACTACGCGGGAGTCGACTGGAACGCGCTCGTTCCCCTGGACGAAGAAGTGATCATGAAGATGCGCGAGTGCGAGGCGGTCTTCATGTCCGTCGTCACGCGACTGGAAGGCAAGCGAGCGATCCCGTACATGACCCGCAAGCTCTGGTATTTGCGGCATCTCCAGTTCTGGAACGATTACCTCACGCGTCACCGCATCAATCTCTATCTGTCCGCCTGGATCCCGCACGAGCTTCCGGACATCGTCATCTACCATCTCTGCAAGGCACGGGGCATCCCGACGCTCTACTTCGATATCACCGTCTTCCGCGACACCTCCGTCGCGGGGCACGACGTCCGGCATGCAGGTTACAAAATCGAACAGCGGTATTCCGAGCTTCTGGCGGAATACGGCGATGCCGACCCCGAGAAGATTCCCCTCAAAGAACCCTTTGGCTCCTACGAGCGGGCACTCTTGTCCGCCGCCGGAAAGCCTCCTCCGCTGGAATCGTTTCAATTCCTCACCTATTGGGACCATGTCCGCCGGCTGCTCGTGCAGCGGCCCGTCGCATTCGCGACGTTCGCTTTGCAATTCCTCACGCCCGCCGGATGGTCGCGCGCGTGGTGGGCGGTCATCCGCTCGTGGGTCAGCCGCCGGACGCGGAAATTCTACGATGCGCACACGACCGTTCCCGATCTCCGCAAGAAGTTCGTCTACTTCCCCCTCCACTACCAGCCCGAAGCAACGACGATGCCGATGGGAGGCGTGTATGCCGATCAGATTCTTGTCGCGCGCATGCTCAATGCGGCGCTTCCCGATGATGTCTTCATTTACGTGAAAGAACATCCGCACCGCAGCAACTGGCTCAGCCGCAGTGTCAGCTACTACAAGGATTTCTTGGAACTCTCTAAAGTCCGCTTGGTGCCGACGCACTTCGATACCTTCATCCTGCGTGAGCACTGCTCCGCCGTCACCACCATCACGGGCTCCGCAGGTCTCGAAGCACTGTTCCGCGGCAAGCCCGTTCTTCTCTTCGGGTCTTGTTACTACCAGTACGCCGGCGGGGTCTTTCCCATCCATACTCTCAAAGATTGTACCGATGCCGTTCACGCAATCTTCGAGAGAGAAGAAGTTCCGACGCGGAAAAGCACGCACCTCTACCTGAAAGCGATCGAAGAAGCAGCCGTCCCCGGCGTTCCTGATCCGTGGTACCTTCACATTTCGAAACTTTCCGCGGCGGAGCACACGCGAGTGATGGCAGAGGCGATTGTGAAAGAAGTGGAAGGAATGAAACCGGAAATCGAAAAAGTGTCGGCGTAGTGGACCTGGCCTACGGACGGACTTTTTTTTATGAATGGATTCTTGACGGTGGGGTAAAGGCTAGTATACTAAGTGGTGGATACTCCGCCGTCGGCCTGTGCGCCGGCACTTGGTGGGGTTTTCCATATTTTTAAAGTACGAAAGGGAAGAGAGAAAGTAGGTATTTCCTACCAGAAGCCCGGTCTTGTTTCACGATGGCGGCGAAACGTGATCCGTCTCGGGCCATCCCAAAAAATTCATGGTAGATCACATCGGGTATCTCTTTCTTCACGAATGTTCTTGGATAATGATTAGAAGAGCGCAAGAGTTCTAGGGCACATCCGAAGTAACGCAATCGTCGAGTTCGATCATGTTTTAATTTCTGATTCATATGAATCCAGAAATAATCGAAAAAGATTTTGTCCTTCTTGAAGTATGCAGACCGTACGTATGGTCGCCGCTTCGTATGTTTCTGAATAGTCCTGAACATACGACGCGCCTGCGGCATGATGTCCGCATACCTATGGCCGGAAAGTGGATGCGACTGGCATCGGAACACACCAGCGAGCCGAATCTTGAATTCATGTTTTCTTTTCATAGTCGTTTTTGGATTGTTCTTCGCGCTCTTCCTCCTCCAGCATCTTCATGAACTCCGGATCGTATCGATATCTGCGTTTGTCATAATCACGTTCTCGCTCTTCTTCATACAAACGCGCCGTTTCTTCTTTGAGTTGGTACTCATAATCCTCGTCATCTTTTTTCCATCCCATCTCTACGATGATGTCTTCGGCCAGTTCTCGAGCAGCTTCCCATTGGTACTGTTCGATTTCTATTTCCAGCTTTGCCCGATCCTCGTCGAGCTTTTTTTGAATGTTGGGGGGGATAGGCATAAAAAAGGGAGAGAAAATAAAAGGGAATGACAATGCTCCCGATTTCCAGCCCCAGAAAGATGCTTCCAGACAAATCACTTTTTGGATTGAGGAGTTTTGGTCTTCAGTTAGCCACAGTTGGGCGTTCTATAGGGGTGTGGAACGCCCCCCCCGGAAATCAACAGCTACAATGCACATCAATGCTTGTATCAGACCTTCTCATGTACCTCGGCGTATTTTTCGTCGGCGTTGCGGCAAGTGCCATAGGGTCCATGGTAGGAGGCGGCGGTTTGCTCTCGATTCCGTTCCTCATCTTCCTGGGTCTGCCGCCTCACGTCGCAATCGCCACGGACCGGTTCGGGAGTTTGGGAACACTGACGACTCTTGTGACGTTTTGGCGGGCGAAAAAGATCGTGTGGAAATATGTGCCGGTACTTGCCGTGCTGAGCCTGGCGGGCTCGCTGATCGGCG
>CAZUFJ010000075.1:0-3302 GCA_964619805.1 uncultured Candidatus Peribacteria bacterium
GACCATTTCGGCGCGGTTCATGTTGTCGCTCGGGCGAACGCGGCCCGTAGAGTCGTCACCCTGCAGAACGCAGTGGTCGGCGGCAGTCTGGATGGACTCCGTGTACCACTGGCCCGACGGGTTGTCGACGAACTGCGGAGCGGCGCCCGTCGCCTCCAATCCGAAGGCACGGACGATGAGGGCGGCGGCCTCAGCGCGGTTGATGTTCGCGCCAGGGCGACCGTAGCAGGGATGGCTGCCGTAGCAGTTCCCGTCACCACGGACCCAGCCCTCTTTGCCGGCTTCCTCCATGTACCCGTAGTACCAAGCGGACGTCGCTGCGTCATCGAAGCTTGGCACGGCCGGTGCCGAGGAGAGAATGCCGCCGTTGAGTTCAACGACGAGTTTTACGAACTCCGCGCGGTTGGCTGTTTCGCCGCCGCGGAAGCGCGGTTGATTGGCATCGAGGTAGCCGGCATCCAAAAATGCGCCGACTGCTTCCTCGTACCAGACGCCCGCAGGAACATCGCTGTACGCGGCGATCGCCGTGCCCACCTGGGTCAGCGTGATTGCCGTGACAGAGATCCCTGCAAGGACTTTCTTCAAGCGAGAAATGTCCATAAAAAAGGGAGAAGTAAAAAGGAAAATAAAAACGAGGGGAAAGGAAAACGACAATGCTTTGAACGCAGGTGCATCTCCGCCGGTGCGAGATGGGAGGCGATTGCCCCCACTCTCCTTAAATCTAAAGAGGTGACACGGAGAGGAGATACCTTATCTATAGGAGGTCACAACGTGACCCCGGAAGTCTGCGCGTGCATCGCAAGTTCATCACAAAAACACGAAGCGTCCCCCGCATTCGAAATGAATGCGCGGGAAGGGCTTGAGAGACTTGTCTTCTTTTGAGGAAGGCAAGATGCCGAATTTTCAAAGATCGGACGATTGGGGAGGTGACCGCGCCCCCTTCGTTTCTTGGGCGGATCTCGAGGATCCTACCGAATATTCGAAGCGGCGTGCAAGCGTCGAAAGAGCAGCGCGTCATATCTAGGAACGGGGAATCACACCCTCTGTTACGGCGTGAGCGGAGTCGACAACCCCTGTGGGAGAGCTCCGTTTGGCATTCTTTTGCATTTTTCCAACCCTCAGAGGGTGCTACGACCCTGAATTTTGCTCTCGAGGCAGCAAAAAAATGCCCTTGCGTAAAAATGATTTTTTGATGGTGAAATATTTCGAGCGTGCAAGAACATGAACATTCCGTGCATTTTTCCATGCGCTATACTCTTTAAAAGCCCTTAAGGAGGCCAAAACCACGATTCTCCCTGCTTGAGCCGCTTCAGGCTCGCTCGAGTCGCTCGCCTCCTTCCGTATCCCGAATCTGAAATCCAAACGCGTGGATCTTGTCACGTAATCGGTCAGCTTCCTTGAAATTCTTCGCTTCTCGGGCGATTCTTCTTTGTTCAACGAGTGCCGCAATGTCTCGCGGAAGAGCACGAGATGCCTCTGCGTCAAAGCACCCGAACGCATGACGCACTGTACGGATGAATACTTGGAGCGCGCTTCGTGCTTCCGAAGTCCATGAGTGATCCTTCCGACTCCACGTTGCCGCATCGAAGACGACGGCAAGTGCAGCGGGGGTCGTGAGATCGTGTGCGAGCGCGCTCAGAAATTTCTCCGTGCATGTGCCGAGATGTTCGGCAGCATGCTCTTTGGATGCTGATTTTTTCGCTTCTGCTTGAAGAACTTGTAGCTCCATCTCGCTCATCCATTCGAGAATTTTTTTTCGCGCTTTGCGCGCATCATCGAGCGCGCGATTCGTAAACTTCAAGTTCGTTCGGTAGTGCACGGAGAGGAAGAGGTACCTGATGTCCATCGCATTGAACCCCGCCGCAACGATGTCGGGAAGGGACAGCACATTGCCAAGGCTCTTCGACATCTTCTCGTCTTCCATTTGGATTCGCCGGCGGTGCAGCCACGTGCGGACGAACGGTTTTCCGAGAGCCGATTCGGACTGTGCGATCTCGCATTCATGGTGTGGGAAAATGTTGTCTTCACCCCCCGTGTGCACATCGATCGTTTCCCCAAGGAACTTCGTACTCATCGCACTGCACTCGATGTGCCACCCGGGGAAACCGGACGCGGGATCTTCGCCCTTGGTATGCGATTGCTTGCCCGTCGCGAAGCTCCATCGCAGCATGTGATGCGCATTACTCCCAACGCATTTTTTCCAGAGCGCGAAATCTGCGGGATGTTTTTTTTCTTCCTTCACCGCGATGCGTGCGCCGGCATCAAGTTGATCCAATGTATTGCCTGAAAGTTTCCCGTACGCGGGAAATGTTTCGACCGCAAAATAGATTCCATCCGAAGTGTCATACGCATGTTTTTTTTGAAGAAGCGTGCGGATCAGTGCGAGCATCTCCGGAATCGTTTCCGTTGCGCGTGGCCTTGCAAATGGCTCCAAGAAGCCAAGATCTCTCTCATCCTGCAAATACATCGCTTCGTATTTGCGCGCGATTGAAAGTGGATCGATTTTTTCCGCGCGCGCTTGTTTCTCCACTTTATCTTCGCCGTCATCACGATCTGCAGTGAGGTGACCGACGTCCGTAATGTTTTTGACGTGCTTCACTGTGTATCCATGCAGCTCGAGCACGCGACGCAGCAAATCCGCCATCAAGAACGACGCGTAGTTTCCAATATGGGGTCGTCCATAGACCGTCGGCCCGCACGTGTACATCGTGACGCTCGGAGGATTGAGCGGAATAAATTCTTCCTCGCGTTTCGTGAAGGTGTTGTAGAGGGTGAGGGGCACACGACGAGGATACCGAAGAGACCGAAGATTCCGAAGAGACCGAGGAGGACGGAAACCAATGAAACCAGAGAGACCAAGGAGACCAATGAACTAAAAATACCAATGATCTCCTTATAGAGAGGAGGCAGCGACGTTGGATGAAAAATACGGAAAGTCTATTTTGATAGACATAAAAAATCCCGGCAGCGCACAAGGCGCTGCCGGGTGTCCCCTACCGCTTCTTGGCAGCAGGGGCGCTGGTGCGGGGGCGGGAATCAGGTCGACGAATGCCGACCTGAGGCGGTGCCGTGAAGCCGAGTTTCACTCGGCTACCAGCCACCTCGAGCACGATGACGGAAATCCCGCCATCGAGCTCAACCGTCTCTCCAACCTTCCGGGTCAACACCAACATGGTGTCCTCCTATTCCTAAGGGGGACGCCCAGTTACCAGAGAAGGCTTTCGGACTTCCAGTCCAAAACCATTCCTACTCTGTGAAGAGCTGGGTGGGGAATGCGGCGACCGCGCTCTCCACCTGGCTCG
>CAZUFJ010000076.1:0-11950 GCA_964619805.1 uncultured Candidatus Peribacteria bacterium
TGGCATCATGAAGCTCTCGCTCGAATGGCTGTCTGCGTATGTGACATTCCGAGTCAAGGATCCGGAGGAGATCGCACGCGCGATTACCGCAAGCATTGCCGAAGTGGAGGAGGTTGTGGCGCCGGGCAAGCTTCTCGCACACTGCTGTGTGGGGAAAATTCTTGAAATTACAAAGCATCCGAATGCCGATCGCCTGCATGTTTGTGTCGTTCAGACGGATAGGGGGAAGAAGAAAGTGGTCTGTGGAGGAACCAATCTCCGTATGGGTATGCGTGTTGCATTCGCTCACGTCGGCGCGCGCGTCCGCTTCCACGGAACGGAGATGATGACGCTCGAGAAGACGAAAATCCGTGGCGAGGAAAGTGAAGGAATGATCTGTGCCGCGGAAGAGCTGGAACTCGCGGAACGTTTCCCGCCGAAACCGAGCGAAGGAGAGCGAGCGATTGTGGATTTCGGCGACGGCACGGAAGGAGCGGGGAAATCGCTCGCGGAATTCCTTGGGGCCGAAGATGCGAGCTTGCATATCGATAACCACGCGATCACGCACCGCGCGGATTTATTTTCCCACCGCGGATTCGCACGCGAGCTTGTTGCGATTGATGCGGCAACGGCAAGGAAGGAGTCAAAGCAAAAAAAAATAGTTTTCACGAAGGCGCCGCTCCCCTTTCGCATGACTATCCAAGAAAAAAAACTCATGCCGCGCTACTGCGGCTGCTTGATCGAGATTGCGGGACTGGGCGTTACGCCGGACTGGATGAAGCGAAGGCTCACTGCCGTCGGATTTCGTTCGATCAACCTGCCGATTGATATCACAAACTATGTCGCGAGTGAGATCGGCGTGCCACTCCACAGCTTCGATGCAGCCGATATTAAAGGGACGATCCACATGCGAACCTCCAAAAAAGGAGAAACAATTGTGACGCTTGATAAGGAAAAGCGGACGCTGCCCGAGGGGGCGCTCGTGCTCAGTGACGATGAGGGCATCTTTGATCTGCTCGGCATCATGGGCGGACTTCGAAGTTCGACGAAGGAAACAACCAGGCGTATCTACCTCCACAGCGCGAGCCTCGATCCTGTTTCGATCCGAAAGACCGTCATTGCAACGGGCCACCGGACTGATGCCGCGACGGTATACGAGAAAGGCGTACCACATATCGAAACCGAGGAGGGTTTCCTCCGCGCAGTCGAGCTGTTCCTTGAGCTTGTCCCCGGGGCGCGCCTCGCATCAAAGATGGAAAGCGTCGGCGATAATGGAAAGGCGAAACCGATCACCCTCGGTGTCGCTCGTGTTGCGGCACTTCTCGGCATTGCGATCCCCGCAAAAGAAATCAAACGAATCCTCGAGAGCCTCGGATGCAGGGTGTCTGGAGGCAGTGCAGCGCTCAAGGTGACTCCGCCGCTCTGGCGCCTGCAGGATATCAAGGGCGACCACGATCTCGTGGAGGAAATCGGCCGCATCTTTGACTACAACAAGATTGAGCCCGCGCTTCCGGAGGCAACCGTCACGCCACCGACCCGCGAGAAGCGTCTGCATATCGTTCGCGATGTACTGAAAGAGGCTGGCTGCATCGAAATTCTGCCGCTCTCGCTCACGGGAAAAGAGATGCTTATGAAAGCGGGGTTCAATCCGAGTGAAGCGATCGCAGTTGTAAACCCGATCGGCGAAGAACTGAGCCTCATGCAGCCATCACTCTTGCCGGCCCTCCTCACGCATGCGGGGAAAAATCTGCCGCTCACTGAACGCGAGCTTGCGACGTTCTCGATCGGCACGGTGTTCGCAAGCGGCCCACGGGAGCACACGGAACTCGGGCTGCTCCTTGCGCAGAAAACTGCAGGAACGGGAGTGAACGAACCGTTTCTCCTCGCAAAGCAGAGGATGCTAAACGCACTGAATGCCGCCGGATGGACGGTGACACTGAAACACTCGAATCAACCTCATCCCTCCGCGCACCCCGGAAGAACGGCAGACTTGTTCGCGGGCGAGAAGCTCGTCGGCACGATCTTCGACATTCGCCCTTCGATTGCGAAGCGTTTTGATCTGCCTGCACGCGCGTCTGCGGTGCTCCTCGATTGCACAACGCTCCTCCGCATTGCATCACATGCGAAAGCAGCGAAGAGCCTACCGCTCTTCCCGGCAGTTTCGTATGATGTGACGCTGAACCTCACGCCAAAGATCCGCTCGGGCGAGCTCCTCACGGAGCTTCGCGCCAGTCACCCGCTCCTCGAGAGCGTGGAAACGCTGGATCTCTACGCGGGGCAGGGGCTCCCCCCGAACGCGTATCGCCTCACGATTCGCGCAACATATCGCGCCCCCGATCGAACGCTCACGGAAGCGGATGCCGGCAAAGCGCATGCGGAGCTCCTGAAACGCGCAGCTGCACGCGGCGCCGAGATCCGCTAGGATGTTCTTCTCATGAGCATCGTCACGCGCACGGGCGACCGCGGCCTCACGTCCCTCTTCGGCGGGGAGCGCATTTCGAAAGCGTCGGCGCGGATGCACGCATGCGGAACCGTGGATGAACTCAATGCCGCACTCGGTACCGTGCTCACGGGGAACAATCTCCCACCGCTCCTGTGTGCCGAACTCACGCAGCTGCAACACATGCTCTTTCGCGCGGGCGCGGACCTGGGCGCGCGACAAGAGAAAAAAACGGAGAGGATTGCCACGGAACACATTCAAGAAATCGAGCGATGGATTGACCGGATGGAAGCGGCGCTCCCCGAACAAACGTCCTTCATTCTTCCTGGCGGATCGGAAGCGAGCGCGGAGCTGCATCTGGCACGCACCACTTGCCGCCGCGCCGAGCGATGGATCGTCACACTCCAGGAATTGGAACCGATCTCACAGGAGCTTCGCATCTTCTTCAATCGTCTGAGCGACTATCTCTTTCTCGCCGCACGCACGGCAAATGCGGCAGTCGGCATCCCCGATGTGAATGTCCAGTACGAAGCATCTGCTACGCAGCTGGAGCAGCGTTCCAAAAATTGAGGAACACGAGGAATCCGAAAAGTATAACAAGGGGAATCCCAATCAAAAAAGGAAGGACGCGCGAGGGCTTACTGCCCGTGAGGCTCTGGTACAAACTCAAACCTCCATAGAGGAGCGCCGTCGCCGCGAACGGCAGATCCGCAACTTGCATCCACCACGCAGCGTGAAGAGGATAGATAGTATTTTGAAGGAGGACATACGCAATGAAGAACGATCCCCCGAGCAGATAGAAGAGAGAGCCTGTGAGCGAACGGAAGAATGTGAGCATGAAGAAATAATACACCTCTACGGAAACCAGATGTCCGTTCTATTTCTTCTTCTTCTGGACGGTCAGGCGCTTGCGCCCCTGCCTGCGCCTGCGCGCCAGTACTTTCCTGCCATCGGCCGTTTTGCTTCGCTTGCGGAATCCATGCTTTCGAAGACGCCGGCGCCATTTGAGCTTATTGAGCATTGTTGCGATAGCCTAGAGGAAGCCATAACAAGGGTCAATCCTCACTATGACAAGGAGATCGACCACCGGCTTGCCCGCGCATAGCTGGCAGCGAAGACATGTCGATCTCTATCAAATCATTTCTGCCTCTTCTGCCCTTTCTTCCTTTTCTGCCTTTCCCCTACACTCCCCCCAATGTACACCCTCGATCATCTTTCCTCCGGTCTTCCTGTCCTCACCGCTCCGATCAAGGGCACGAACTCCGTCACGGTGATGCTCTTCGCGGGTGCGGGATCACGCTACGAGAAGCGCAGCGAGCGCGGCATCAGCCACTTTCTGGAGCACATGTTCTTCAAAGGGGGCAAGAAATACCGTGATACGAAGCACGTGAGCGTGGCGATCGACGGCGTCGGCGGCGATTTCAATGCGTGTACCGGCAAGGAGTATGCGGGATACCACGTAAAAATCGCATCCGCTCATGCGGAGCTGGCGTGCGATGTGCTGAGCGACATGCTGCTGAACGCCAGCTTCCCAAGCGAAGAGATCGAGAAAGAACGCGGCGTCATCATGGAGGAGGAACGCATGTACCAAGACACGCCGATGTACCGCGCAGGATGGGATTTTGAGGAATTGCTATTCGGCGATCACCCGCTCGGGTGGGATACGATCGGCACAGAACAAGTGATCCGCTCGGTGACGCAGCAGGATTTTCAAGCGCACAAAGATGCGCTCTACGGGCCGGATAACACGGTGCTCGCAATCACAGGAAGCATCACGCGCACAACCTCGCTCGAGCTCGCGAACCGATTCTTCGGCGCACTTGCGGGGAAGAAACAGACGCAATTCCTGCCGTTCCAAACGTACGGCAAGAAACCGGTATATCTGCGAACGAAGAACACGGAACAGGCGCACCTCGTCCTCGGTGTGCCTGCGATCCCAGCAGAGCATCCTGATCATTTCGCGATCAAATTGCTTGCGGTGATCCTCGGCGGCAATATGAGCAGCCGCATGTTCCTGCGCATCCGCGAGGCGAAGGGCCTCTGCTACTACATCTCGACGGACGTCGATAGTTACCTGGACGCGGGGTCGATCGGTACGCGCGCGGGCGTGGATCAGACGCGCCTGCACGAGGCGATTAAGGCTATCAAACACGAATACATGCTCTGCGCCGCAGAGGGTGCGGAGGAAGAAGAACTGACACGCGCGAAGGAATTCATCAAGGGAAAGATCGCGCTCGCGCTCGAGGACAGCGAAGATCGCGCGCATTTCTTTGGCAAGCAACTGCTCCTCTATGGAAAAATCCGCGACACCGCCGAGTATTGTGCAGCGATCGATGCGGTCACGCTCCCTCAAGTGAACGCACTCGCAAAGAAACTCCTGAAGAAAGAGGAATTGAGACTCGTGGTGATCGGGAAGGAAGAAGATGAGGGGAAACTCCGGAGCCTG
This sequence comes from uncultured Candidatus Peribacteria bacterium, assembly GCA_964619805.1. GTDB lineage: Bacteria > Patescibacteriota > Gracilibacteria > Peribacterales > Peribacteraceae > 2-02-FULL-52-16. The sequence goes on from CAZUFJ010000076.1 coordinate 4,866, forward strand.
ATCACGGCGTAGTGTCCCGGCACCCTTGTCTTCGCCACGATCTTCTCTACCATACGTGCGTTTCCTATGGAACGCACTCTCATCCTCCTGAAGCCCGACGCCGTCGAGAAGAAGATTTGCGGCAAGGTGATCACACGCTTCGAGGAAGCGGGCCTCTGCATCCGCGGCTGCAAGATGATCCGTCTGGATCCGAAGATCCTGCGCGATCATTACGCACACCTCGCAGATAAGCCTTTTTATCCGGAGGTCGAAAAATTCATGGGCTCCAAGCCGGTCATTGCATTGGTGCTCGAGGGCAAGGACGTCATCCCGCGCATGCGGGACATGCTCGGCGTCACAGACAGCCGCAAAGCAGCCGAGGGAACGATCCGCAAAGAATTTGGCGTGGACATGATGGTCAACGTCGCACATGCAAGTGACAGCCTGGAGGCTGCAAACAAAGAGATCCATCGGTTCTTCAGTGAGGAGGAGTTGTTTGAATATTGATTGCAATCCTAGACCTCCGCAGCCGGGACGCGACGTCCCGGCTGCGGGATTTATTGCTGCGCCCCACTCCCCGTCTTCTGTCCACCCGTCACATCCTCATAATCCAGCAGCCACTCGAGCGCCGCATCGAGCTGCGGATCGCGCTCAGCCTGCAGATCCTCAGCCGTGCGGTCGACGACGATATCCGGATGCACGCCCTCTTTGCCGAGGTTCTTGCCGCCGGGTGTCAGCCAATGCGCGGTCGTGACGCGCAGGCTGGAACCGCCGGGTAAATCAATGACCTCCTGCACTGTTCCCTTGCCGAAGCTCTTCATGCCGATGATCGTCGCACGCTTGTGATCCTTCAGCGCCCCGGCGACGATTTCGGATGCTGAGGCGGAGCCCTGGTTGATGAGGACGACGAGCGGCAGATCGGGTGCGAGCGGACGACCGTAGGCATAGTGCGGTTCAGGTTCTCCCTCGCGACGTTCGACGGAGACGATCATACCCTGGCGAAGGAACAGCGACGTCAGTTCCACCGCGCTCTCCAAGTAGCCGCCGCCGTTGAAGCGAACATCTACAATGAGCCCCTTCGGCGACTGTTCCATGAATCCCTGGAGTGCGACCCTCAATTCATCGATGCTGTTGTCACCGAATTGGTTGAGTGCGATGTAGGCAACCGACCCGCTCCCCGATTCAATGAGCCGCGATTCCACGCTCGGAATCGTGATGTTATCGCGGACGATCGAGAGTGTGAGCGGGTTAAACGACCCTTCACGCACGATCTTGATCGTGACGGTCGTGCCTTTCTTGCCGCGAATGCGCTGGACAACTTGGTTCAAGTTCTCGCCCGTGATATCGATACCGTCCACTTCTATGATGATGTCCTCGGGCAATACCCCGGCCGTCTGCGCGGGCGATCCTTTGAGCGGAGCCACAACCACCACTTGTCCATCACGGAATGCAAGCTCGGCGCCGATGCCCTGCAATTTTCCCTCGAGCGCCTGGCGGAAATCGCGGTTCTGCGACGGCGTCATGAAGACCGTGTAGGGGTCGCCGATTGCGCGGACGAGGCCGTCCACCGCGCCAAAGAGCATCTTCTGGGTCGTGAGTTCCTCGGGCGCGATGTAGCGGTTGAGGAGCAACCGCCACACGCCATAGAGGAGCGAGAGATCGGCTTCGCTCTCGGGATCTGCAAGCACCGTGCCGCTGCCGCCCCGACCATAGAGGAGGTTTAATTTTGCGGTCGCCTCCCGTAACACATTCTGTTCATACGACACCCCGAGCTGCCACCCGAGCGCGAGCGTCAGGATAGGGAGCGTAATGACGGTAACAATGCGGAGAAACCGAGACATGATGCTTAAAAAAAAAGAGGACGAAGCGGTGGCGCCGGGACGCCGAGAAACGTAGGATTTTGATGATATGGGAAAGCGATCACCCACGCCAGAGAGGAAGACGAAGAAGAGCGCCTCTTCTGACATCCGCATTGAAAAAACGATGCCCGTGAGCGCAATTGTCGCAATGCTCCCGAATGCCGAGTCATTGCTCGCCGAATACGGGCTCCACTGTTTTAACTGCGCGGCGAACGCGTACGAAACATTGGACGAGGGGTGCCGCAGTCACGGATTTGAAGATGATGCTATTGCAGATCTTGTGTCAGATTTAAATACTCTACTGAAAGAGGCACCTGTACGACCGCAGACACTGACGATCACGCTCGATGCGGCGCGTGCACTGCAAGGGGTTGCGGACGGCGAGGGTCGGTCGGGCCAGGCGCTCCTCGTGACGCTTGATGAGCGCGGCAGTTTCTGTTTGGAATTTGCAGAGAAGACGGACCCGAGTGACCTCACGTTCACCCATCGTGAGGTTCCTGAACTCCGCGTTGTCGCGTCAGCAACGACACTCCGTCGCATCGGTGGTGCCATCGTCGATTTTCGCGACGGCAGATTTAAACTCGATCTGCCGGAGGATACACACGCCTGCGCATGCGTGGGCCAGTGTGATTGCAAGAAATACATAAGCCAGCTGCGGCCGTCCCGGCCGCAGTCTGTGCGCGGGGCGCGCACAGCTGATGTAGAATGAGGCTATGGATCCAATGACCCCGTGGCTCGCAAAGAAACTCAAGGAGAAATTCCCGGATCCCGATGAGCGCGATCAATTTATCGAGGAAGCAATTACGAATGCTCTGGACAAAGAAGACGACGCAGAGCCGGCAACACTCGGCGTCGGCGGCACACTGCACCTTTTCACCGACGGAGGATCGCGCGGGAATCCCGGCCAAGCCGCAATCGCGGCGATTTTGGAGGACCCGATGCGTGGGACTGTTCTGCGCGAGCACTATGAGCGCATCGGCATCGAGACCAATAACGTCGCCGAGTACCGTGCTCTGATCGAGGGACTCAAGATCGCGGAGCGTTACCACCCGAATCGCCTCATCTGCCACTTGGATTCCGAGCTCGTCGTCCGGCAGCTGAATGGCGAATACCGCGTGAAGATGCCGACGCTCCAACCGCTCGTCGAGGAGATCCAGGAGCTCTCGATGCGGTTTCCCGACATCGTTTTCAAACACATCCCACGCGAGGACAACTACCGCGCAGACAAGCTCGTGAATACAGTGCTCGACGATCATCCCTCACCGCATTATGAGCGCCCGCATTGAGGAGAGCACCGAAGAAGCCGACGAAAAATCTTCCTACTATTTGGGACGCATATCTTCCGTCGCTATGATCGCAGCAATGATGACTCAACGAACAAGAAGGGCTCCGTTCCTCGGTCCCCTCGGTGCCCTCGGTATCCTTTGTTGGTTTCTCTTTTTGCCTGCCGCAAGCGCTGCTACGCCAAGCCTCACCCTCCGCTACACCCACTTCGTCTTCACAGTCGCGCCGGCCACTCACCCTGAATGGCAAGCAACGGAGGAGGTATTCCGCTTCAATGGCCGACCGGTCGCTGGTCTTTCTCCATGGCGTGCTGAAGGTGATTCTGCACTCTCTCTGCCGCCCGGCGTCACACGCGAGGAGAGGACAACCTGGAACCGTGAGGCGATCGCCGCAACGTTAGAGAAAGATATTGCACCAAAGCTCGCGCGCAAACCCAGCGATGTCACCATTCGACGAAACGCGACGGGGACAATCGTGTTCGACGGCGTCGGCATGACAGGACGATCTCTGGAGCTTCTCGAAACGGCTGATCTTGTGATCGCGGCATTGGAGAATGGTGCGAGCGACGTGATCCTGTCTGTGCGGGAAATTCAGCCGAAGGTGACGGTGGAAGATCCAGCATTGCAGAAGCTCGGCATCCGCGAGATCGTGACCGTCGGCGAATCCAATTTCGCGGGATCGCCGATCCCCCGCCGCCACAATATCGTAGTCGGACTCGGAAAATTCAACGGCCACCTGATCCCGCAGGGGAAGGTGTTTTCGTTCAACGACGTCCTCGGGCGTGTGGATGCCTCGACGGGATACTGGAAGGAGCTCGTCATCATGGGCGAGTATACGTTGCCAGAATATGGCGGCGGCCTCTGCCAAGTGAGCACCACGGCCTACCGCGGCGTGTGGGAGTATGGGTTCCCGATCGTCGATCGTAAGAACCACAGCTTCGCCGTCAGCTACTACGCGCCTGAGGGAACGGACGCGACGATCTATCCGCCGAATATCGACATGAAATTTGAAAACAACGGGCCGAGTGCTCTCCTCATCCAAACGTACCAGGAGCGAGACCTGGCGTACTTCATCTACTACGGCACGCGCGATACGAGGAGCTCCATGATGCTCGGGCCATACCTCTGGGATTTCCGTGAGCCGCCCCCTGACCGCGAGGAGGGAACAACAGAGATCCCGCCGGGCACGCAGCGCAAAGCGAGCGACCGTCACGGCGGCATGAAAGCGGTGTGGTCCCGTGTTCTTCATCCTGGAAGCGCAGAGGAGAAAACGGAGACGGTGTATTCCTCCTACGAAGCACGCGGATTCATCACCCAAATTGGCGTAGCCAAAGAAGGCACAGAGGTGCCGGGATGGATTGGGCCGGCCGCGGGGCCAACGGTGAACAATTAACCGTTCACTGTCATCGTTAAAGGTTCATTGTTCATCGTTGCCGCAAAACTCGCAGCACGGAACACCTTGCTCGCATGTGTCGAAAGCAATACGCGGCATCGTTGTTCCAATGAGCGCGATCGCACAAGCGTGAGATTCGCAAGCGGCTCCCCCGCACGGCACGAGCGGATCAGCGCCCCTTCATCGTCCGAGAGTCCAGGGAACGCATCGGTATTCGAGGCTTCGGGTAGGAGCCCGAGTATATGCAGCACGCGCGCCATGTACCACGCAAGAAGCGCGGGAGGAGGATCTGCGGCAAGGTGCAGAAATTCGAGTGTCACATCAAAAAGCTCGGGCATCGGCGCATGATCCTCCACAAGGTTCAACAGGAGCTCGATTCCCTCCTCGGCACACGCGAACCCGTGGAGGTTTCGTTCGATTGGCACATCGTTTGCGGAAGCCGCGGAAGAAATCAGGAATCCATTGCCGAATTCCTTGCATTCGACGTGCACGTGGCGAAACGAGAGCAGGGTGCCACCCATGCGGCTCTTGAGGCGTCGCACGGAACGCGCGCGCGCCGCGATCTTGCCGCGCTCACGCGTGAAGAGGATACAGAACCGATCGGCCTCCGCGACGTCGTATGTTCGAAGAACAATGGCATCGAGCGTGAAACTGTGCGCCATGTCTAAGCCGGGGAGAGGCTCCGCGTTCCGGAAAGCATCATGCCAGCACTCGCGGCGGCACCGGCAAGGAGGAGAGCCCCCGGAAGCGCGATGCTAAGCGATGCGATGACATCAGCGGTTTTGAGGAGAAACAACGGCGCTGCGACTGCGGGGAAGAACTCCGCAAGGAGGAAGAGGAGTGCGGAACTCGCAGCGAACGCCGCAACGAGCAGCACTGCGACTTCGATCGCAATGGGAAGGAGAGAGCGCAAGAAGGTCGCTCCTGCCAAATGTTCCAACAGCGCTTCATGCTGTCGAAGGTGCAATCGACGCCGGACGAATTCCACCGTGACACCAAGCAAGCCGATGGTTGCAAGCACGAGGAGGGCCGCAAGCACCGCGCGGCCGAGGCTGACCGCCTTGGTCAACACCTGCATCTGCTGCTTAGAGAGTGAAATGCCCGCGAGTGCTGCGGGATCGAGAATGCGCGCGAGTGCATGCGCGCGAACAAACGCAGCGAACGGCGCATAGTCGGCGGCCGACTGGAGGCGCACGAGAATGGTGTCTGCGAACGGATTCCTCAATTGATACTCCTCCAGAAATGCGACGAATCCCGGGTCGCGGGTGCGCGCATCTTCAAACATCTGCTCCTTCGTCACATAGAGCGCGCTCGAAACGGAGGGCAGGTGCCGCACGGCGGCGAAAAACTCCTGCGTCTCCTGCGCAGTCGCAGAAGGGAGCAAATCCATGCGCATCGCAGACTCACTCGCAAGCAGGCGCTCCGTTCTCGCCGATGCGAGGAAGAGCGCGAGGAGGATGTGGAGAAGGAGCGCACCTGCGAAGAACGCGGCAAATGCCGGGAATGTATTCCCTTCCCGAGCGATCGCCTTGAGAACGCGCCGCATACTTCGGCGGACGACGAGCGATGAACCGTTCAGTGAACCGGACATAGTGGAGAGTGTAGACGAGATCAGCCGACATGACTTATTTTTTCCTGCATGCGTTCCATACGCGTCACGGCATCCAGGCATTCCTTGGCGCGCGGGTTCCCCGGTTCGATGGCCAGCGCTTCCTCGAACAGCGCCTTCGCCCTAGGCACACTCTTCACCTGCAGGTATGCGATGCCAAGATCACAGAGCGTCAACACATTTTCACGGTCAAGATTCAACGACCTCTCCAGCGTCACGACTCCCTGCGCGCGCTCGCCGCCGCTGAAGAGCGCCCACCCGAGGCACCGCAGGATCTCCGGATTATTCGCCTTGAGTCGGTTCGCTTTTTGGAGCACCGAGATCGCGGGGCGGAACTCGCCTGCATGGGAGTGAATGAACCCCAGGATGTAGTGACCGGTGTAACTTTCGTCATCGAGCGCGACCGCGCGCCTGGCCGCGGCATTCGCGCGCACGAACCGCTCCAAACTCAATTCATTGTCCGCGATCTCCTCCAATGCCGAGACGTTTTCCGGATCCTCTAAGAGGAGCTCCTCCAAAATACCGAGCGCTTCTACATGCGAGCCCTTCATCTTGAGTTCTTCCGCGCGCTCGAGCCGCTCGAGGATGTCCGGCAATGGTGCGTCTGTTCCCATGAGCAGGAATTCTACGAGGGGTCGCCGTCACGGCGCAATATAAATGAACCAGTAAAGTGTGCGAATCATGCCATAGGCCGCGCCGACGACAGCGACGCCAATGAGCGAACCGATCATAAAATCCTTGCCTTTCCCCACCAGATCCTCTTTTCCACGCGAGATGACGAGCAGGAACGCCCCATAGAGGAAGAGCACGGTCGTGAGCAGAACGCTCATGGCGGCGAGCATGCGCATCGCATTCGCAATGACCTGCCCGAGGCTAATATTCGAGCCTAAGTTCACCGTGAGTTGGCGTGCCGCGAGGGCATGAGCTGGGAACGCAAGGAGCGAAGCAAGGAAAGCCGCTCT
>CAZUFJ010000077.1:0-6468 GCA_964619805.1 uncultured Candidatus Peribacteria bacterium
TTCCTCCGCCTTGGAGGCGGCAGTCTCTTGTGAAAAAACAACACAAGATGAGGGTTGCGCTCGTTAGCTGACTTAACAGTACACCTCAAGGCACGAGCTGACGACGACCGTGCATCACCTGTCTTTAGGTTCCTTGCGGCACTCCCTCGTTTCCGAGGAATACCTAAGATGTCAAACCTGGGTGAGGTCCTTCGTTTATCATCGAATTAAACCCCATGCTCCACCGCTTGTGTGGGTCCCCGTCTATTCCTTTGAGTTTTAGCCTTGCGGCCGTACTTCCCAGGCGGCGAGCTTAACGCGTTTGCTCAGGCACAGGATCTATTGAGAGATTCCTACACCGAGCTCGCATCGTTTAGGGCGTGGACTACGGGGGTATCTAATCCCCTTTGCTCCCCACGCTTTCGTCTCTGAGTGTCAGTACACTGCCAGTATCCTGCCTTCGCTTTTGGCGTTCCATCGTGGATCTACGGATTTTACCCCTACACACGACATTCCAGATACCTCTCAGTGACTCAATCTCGTCAGTTTCCGGCACGTACACGGAGTTGAGCTCCAGTGCTTTTACGCCAGACATAACGAGACACCTGCAGACGCTTTACGCCCAGTAATTCCGAGTAACGCTTGCACCTTCTGTCTTACCGCGGCTGCTGGCACAGAATTAGCCGGTGCTTTCTCCTGAGGTACCGTCAAAAATTTCGTCCCTCAGAACAGGAGTTTACATCTAAAAAAGACTTCATCCTCCACGCGGTGTCGCTCCGTCAGGCTTTCGCCCATTGCGGAAGATTCCTCACTGCTGCCTCCCGTAGGAGTATGGGCCGTGTCTCAGTCCCATTCTGGCTGATCATCCTCTCAGATCAGCTACCCGTCATCGACTTGGTGAGCCATTACCTCACCAACTATCTGATAGGCCGCAGGCCTCTCCCGAACCGAAAAATCTTTACGTGCGCTTCGCGCAACTATCAACAGTTAACTTTTAACAATTAACTCAAGGAGTGTTCCTTATTCTGTTAACGGTTAATTGTTACTGGTTAATTGTTGCGTGAAACGCACGACCATCCGGTATTAGCCCCGCTTTCGCGGGGTTATCCCTGAGTTCGGGGGGAGTACCAACGTGTTACGCAGCCGTTCGCCGTGGGTCTAAACCCACTCGACTTGCATGTGTTAGGCGCACCGCCAGCGTTCACTCTGAGCTAGGATCAAACTCTTCGAAAAGAGATGAACCGCAGCTTGTCCCGCCGTAGCCCCAAAGGGCATAGGCGGAATCAGAGATCTGCTAGTTTAAATCATTGCATTATTTTTCATGGCGCAATGAACCATTTTAGTTGAATAATTTGGGGTCAGTGCATCGCTCCGCGAACGATGAACACGTAACAATGAACTGGTAACTCTTCCGATCGCTGTGTGACAGAGGGCAGAACGTTACTTGTTAAAGGTTAAATGTTAACTGTTCGCAGAGCGTGACTGACAAGCTTCTCTACTACACGATGGTGTGAAGGAGCTGACCCTTCTGAAGTATTGCAGCCTTACGCGGGGGGGTAAGAAAGCCCGCTTCTCCTCACAGCATCGTGGATCATAGAAGCAGCCGATGGATCTTACTCGTAGGGAAGGAAGCGTCAAGCCTTTTGCATACTGAGGATTGTGAGAGATACAAGTGTGATCTTGACGCCTAAAACAACAATCTTTACAGTAACGTTCCCGATTCCCTCTCCCGCACCTGCGGGACAGGTTTACCCACGCATCGCATGCCATCCCTCGTGCCATCATCAGAAGACGTCGCGATCTACGAAGTGTGCGTCCTCTATCCTGTTCTCCAGCAAAAAGAAGAGCAACAGGTGCAGAGGGATGTCGAGGAGCTTTTTGAGGAAGCGGGCGCTCGCCAGATGACAAAGGATCTGTGGGGTCGTCGCGGTCTTGCGTATCGTATCAAGGGGAACATGGAGGGAAATTTCGTCGTGTATCACTACGAGATGGATCCGTTGAAACTGAGAGAGCTCGATCGCAATCTGCGGATCGTGAAGAACGTGATGCGCCACCTCGTCGTGAAGCCGCCGAAGGGATACCAAGTCGTGAAGTTCTCCGAAGCCTACGAGCAATGGCTGAAGGATCGTGAGACGCTGGATCAGGTGCGCGTGCGCGAGAAAGAGGAGAAGCTGAAGGTGCAAGTCGCGAAGCGCGCACAAGCGCAGGTGCGCCGCTCCGACGAGCGGAAGAAACTGGAGGGGAAGGAGAACGAAGCGGCAAAGCCGATGCAGCAAGACCTGCTCACAGAGAAACTCGACAAGCTCATTTCCGACGATACGCTCGACCTCTAATCCCTTCTCTCATGGCTCAACACTCTCCCAACCGCGATCGCCGCTCCGATCCCCGAGCGAAACCCTGTCCCTTCTGCCCGTCCGAACGATCCGCTGGCCGGGCGGGCGGGAAGAACACGAAGTACCTGGATTACAAAGACTATCCGACGCTCAAACCCTACACCGATTACTTCGGCAACATCCGCAGCCGTTACTACACGGGCGTGTGCCTCAAGCACCAGAAGATGCTCCGTAACGCGATTGAACTCGCGCGGTTCATGGGGATGCTTTCGTACCGCAAGTAACGTTTATTCGTTTCTTGGTTGATTCGTTTTTTCGAGGAGATGCTATCTATCGAATAAACGAGTAAACGAATCAACGAACGAATGAATCTGCGATAAGATTCATATATCCTTAATCGTATCTATGTCCGGTCATAGTAAATGGGCCAACATTCGGGTGAAAAAAACTGCGCAGGATGCGAAGCGCGGCAAGGTGTTCACGCGTCATGCGAGACTCATCGAGATCGCGGCGAGCGCGGGCGGCGGTGACCCCGGCTCCAATGCTTCGCTTCGGAGCGCAATCGAGAATGCGAAGGCGGACAGTGTTCCGCATGCGAATATCGAACGCGCGATCAAGAAAGGAACGGGCGAGCTGAAGGGTGCACAGATGGCCGAGGTGATCTATGCCGCGACTCGCCCCGGCGGCACCGCGTACTTGATCGAATGTCTGACGGATAATACGAACCGCACACTCTCGAATCTCAAAAATATCATCAGCAAAAACGGCGGGACATTTGCAGAATCCAGCTCGGTGCTCTGGATGTTTGCGAGGAAAGGAGTGGTCGCTGCGCAGGGCATCGTTGCCGATTCTGATGAACTCGAGCTTGCACTCATTGATGTCGGTGCCGAGAGCATCGATCGTGATGGCGACACATTCATAGTCACAACGGATGGTGCACACTGGGCGAAGACGCGTGATTTCTTGCGTGAGAAAAATATGGAGATCCTCTCCGCAGGTCTGGCGTTCGTTCCGTCACAAAAAGTCTCTGTGACGGATCCTGCCATGCAAGAAAAAATCGCCGCCTTCATCGAAGCGATTGAGGAAGATGACGACGTGTCGGAGGTGCACACGAATGCGGTGCTTCCGCATACGTGATCGGATCTGTGACGCTTATTTGTAAGGGTCTCCCAGGAGCAGGTTGAAGAGGAGAAAGTGCATCGGATACTTTTTCCGTACCCATCGGAACGAGTACGGCGCTGGTGGCGGTTGCTTTTTGCGGGAAGCGTCGAGCATCTGCGGCATTGCGATCCGATAATCGCGGAATGCCGACAGCCAGCGGTCTACAGAAACGATGGTGTCTTGCCCTACGCCGAGCTTTCTTTGGATTTCCGGAAAAGATAAGCCCTGCATTAAAAATTTTGCGATGGCCATGCGACGAGCCATCATGACAATCTCGCTTGGCGTGAGCAGGTGCTTCAGGATTTCCAAAAGAGATCCTTCAGAATTCAGATTTTGAAGGTCGCGAAACAATTCTTCTCGGAGCTTCTTCTCTTGTGCCTCTGTCAACTTGAGAGGGGAGATCTTTCCCATGCACAGCACCGTAGCATCTCCATGGATCCATTACAACCTATTAATCAATTAATTGATTAATAGGTGATTAGAACGAAACTACCATAGAAACTACGTTTGTACTATTCCGTTATCACAATCTCCACGCTGTCCTCCTCGTTGTTGCCCGCGAGGTCTGTAGCGACGGCGCGGAGGAGATACGTACCGGGTGGCTCGGTGATCGTGTAGTTGAGCAGATATGGATCGTTCGGTTTCGTGGAGAGGAGCTTATCCCCCAGGAAGAACTCGACGAACTTGAGGGCTCCGTTGGCATCCTTGGCATCGGCGGCAATCGAGAGCACGTCACCCTTCTGTACTCGTATTCCATCCTCCGGTTCGGTGATGCGCACACTCGGGCCGCTTCTATCCTTGCCGAAGGTGAACTTCACCGAATCCTTGGCCTTGTTGAAGTATTGATCGGTGAGTGTGACCGTGAGCGTATGCGTGCCTTCTTCCTTCAAAGAGCGCGGCACGCGAAGCGGTGGTGTCAGGCTGCCGCCGGAACTCGTAACGGCGACGCGCTTCCCGTCGATCTCGTAGAGAATCTGGCGCACCGAGGAACCGACCGAGAGTTCGAGTTGCGGTTGGAATGACGGATAATTCGCGAGGCCGTTTTCCGTTGGATACTCGATGATCACCTTCGGTTTGATCAGGCGGCCGGGGGTCAAGCTCGCGTCACAGAGTTCGGTCGGTGCAACCGGGAGCGGTAGCTGAGAGCCCGAGTGCGAGGGCGAGCTCTTCCATCGCTGCATTTGATCTGTTGCCCAGACCTGCACGCCCTTCTGCCAGAGCGGCCAGCGCCGTGAAAGGACACTCTCGGGTGCGTAGAAGCTCTGCACTTCCTGCGCTTCCTCGGGGCAGCTCGGTGAGGCAAGAAGGCTCGTGACACGATCAACCGTGAGTCGCACGCATGCAGGGTCGGCAAGTTGCGGCGCTCGCTCGCTCAGGAAAATGTCAGCTTTTCGAAGCTCGACCGGCGTGCATTCGGTTGGGAGCTCACCCGATAGCAGCGAAATCTGCGGCTGCACGAGACCCTCGGGCACGGGGAAACGCGCCGCGCCTTCACTCCGGATTTTGTGTGCGGCAACCATGAAGTCCTTCCAGATCGGGGCCGCAACCGTGAGGCCATCCGCTTTTTCGTAGAGAGGATCGGACGTCGCGTTGCCCACCCATACGCCTGCGGCGATCCTCGGCGTGAAGCCGATCGTCCAGACGTTGTCCGGCTTGCGCTCCTTACAGGCGCCTGTTGTTTCATTGCGTTCCAGACACTTGTTGCTCGTGCCCGTCTTCGCCGCCGCTTCGAATCCCGGTACAGAAAGCACCTGCTGCCAGTACTCGTTCGGGCGACTGCTGACGTCACTCAAGATCGAGAGAATCTGATACGCGATCCGCGGATCAAGCACCTCTTCTCCCGTTGCCTCCGGATCCCTGCAATTGGGACAGGGGAGCAGAACGCCGCGTTGGTTCTTGATGGTGAGGATGCTTGTGGGAGCTTGCGCTTCACCGTGGCTTGCGAACGTGCTGTAGCCCGTGACCATTTCGAGGAGCGGCGTCTCACCCGCACCGAGGGCGAGCGGCCAGCCATACTCAAATTCGCCGCGCTCGAGCGCCAGTTCCTGCTTGCGTGCAAGTGGGGTCCCCGCACCCATCCGCGACGCGAGCTCCAGGATGGGATCTTCACCGCCCGCGAGAAAGAATGCCTTGATTGCCGGAATATTACGCGATGCCGCGAGCGCACGCCGTGCGGTCATGATGCCCCAAAATCCTCCGTCAAAGTTCTGTGGCTCATCGTCGCCAAACGTTGTTTTCACGTCGTGGATCACCGTTGCGGGTCCATACCCTTGGAGGAACGCGGCTGCGTAGACGAATGGCTTGAAACTGGAGCCGGGCTGCCGCGGGGCTCTGGCCATATCTACTTTGCCGCCATATTCCTCATCGCTGTAATCGGCGTTGCCGACGTACGCGAGGATCTCCTTCGTCTCCGGATCGATCGCAACGAGTGCGATATTTTCCGCACCGAAACGATTCTGAATATCTTCGCGATGTGCCGCGACGGCTTTCTCTGCCGCTTGCTGCAAATCCCAATCGAGCGTCGTCTGGATTGTGAGGCCTCCTTGTTCCAACATGCCCGCCTCCGATGCACCTTTTAGCATCTCCTCCATCTGCTCGCGGACCCAGAGAACGAAGTGCGGCGCGCGGATATTTTCACGTGCGGGCTGGAAGGTCATCGTTCGAAGCTCCTCGAGCGCCTTCAGACGATCCGCCTCCGGAATAAGCCCTTGCTCCTGCATGTTTGAAAGAACCTGGTCCGCACGTCCGCCGACCGTCACAACATGCGCACCCGTGCCGAAGCTGTTGCCGATGAGCCCGATGCGGATCGCGTCATTTGGAATATCGTCTGATCGCGTCATGACGCCACTCTTTATCCCCGCGAGCACTTCATCCGTGACGGTTGTTCGCACATGCGAGCCGTAGGGGCTGAAGTACGTCGGCCGCTGGGGCAGCGCCGCGAGTACCGCAGACTGCGCGAGCGTCAGATCCTTTGCCGAGATGCCGAAATAACGGC
>CAZUFJ010000078.1:0-13111 GCA_964619805.1 uncultured Candidatus Peribacteria bacterium
CCTTGTCAGGACGCTCTGCATTGCCCTGTTGATAGTCGCTCCACTTCTTCATGAGATGCGTATGGTAATGAAAACTTGGTTAGGATGGGATCAAAAAAACAGGGTGAGGGTGAGAGTTATATATTAGAATATAATTATAAAATGTCAAATACCAGTAAACACCAGTAAGCACGCTTAATGGCATTATAAACGTTGTTGAACCATTCTCAGTTCCACGACAATGCCACAATCGAAGCCAGAGCAAACACCACGCCGAGAATTTGTAGGCCGGATAATCGTTCATCAAAAATGATGATGCCGATTGCAATCGTCATGCAAAGACTGATCACTGACCAGAGTGTGCCCACAACCGACAGACTTTTTTGCTGCATCAATGCCGGCAGCCACATCAGCGCTCCCAGACAATAGAGAGTTAAAAGCATAATGAGCGTCTGCCAATGTGGCGCAAGAATGTATTTTTTGGAAAGATATTCGCCGCCCGCGAACAACAAGCCCGAGAACGTGAGCCAAAGAAGAGGCGGGAGAGTAGCGAGGGACATTGAGAGGATGAATGGCAGGCAGGCGCGGTCCGTCTTCGTCTACGACTACGCCGCGGCTCGCATTGATATAGGTTCAATCGTCATTTTCCTTCTCTCCCCATTCATCGCGCTCGCGCTCTTCGTCCGTCATCTTTTTTCCTATGATCGAGCCGATCGCGCCGCCGATGATTAACCCTACGATGATGCGCTTCATGATTTTGTGCGGCTTCGGGGTTTTTCGACGGAAGAACCACATGCAAGAAGTATAGCGTAGGGATCGACCGGTGGTCGATCTCAAAAACTTATTCCCAGATGATCTCGGGATATGTCTTCATATGATCGAGTACGATCGTTTCAACATCCTTTAATTTCTCGCCGCTTCGGGCCTCGATGCAGATCGAAAGCCGCGGGCTCGTGTTCGATTGGCGAATGCCAGCCCATGCGCCCTGACCAAAATCAATGCGGACACCATCGAGCGTGACGACCGGGAACAATTTTTCAAAATATGCTGTCACACGGCGAATCACGTCTCTTTTCTTAGCATCCAGACAGCCAGGCCGCCGCTCCGGCGCTTGAAAAACATTGGGATACCCATTCAGCAGAGCGGAGAGCGGCTTTCCTCCCTTTGTCATTATCGCGAGGACGCGAAGCGTCGCGACCAGAGCGTCGTCGAAGCTGCCGTAATTTTCGAAGCAAAAGAAGTGCCCCGATTGCTCACCACCGAGCTTTGCGCCGCATTCGCGCATTGCATGCTCCACGAACGAATGTCCCACCTTGCACATGATGGGCGTGCCGCCCCATTTCGCGATCTCCGTTTCGAGCACGCCCGAATTACTGACAGTAAACACGATGGGCGCACCTGCATGTCTGGCCAAGTGATCCTCTGCGAGCAGAAGCAGGATATCGTCTGCGGAGCAGATCGCTCCTCGCTCATCTACGAGCCCCAACCGATCACCATCGCCGTCGAACGCGAGGCCGCAGTCGAGCTTCTTCTTCGCAACCGTCGCTTGGAGCTCTTTTAATGTTTCCCATTTGCTCGGGTCTGCCGCGTGATTGGGAAACGTTCCGTCGGGTTTTGTGTAGAGCTCGCTCACTTCGGCCCCGGCTTCCTTCAACATGCGGCAAAAGAGGGGACCGGCGACGCCGTTGCCCGCATCGACCGCGATCCGTAAGCCCTTCGCCGCATTCGAAAACATGGTGGCAAGGTGCTCTGCATATGGAGTTTCTGCATCAATGTCTTCTGTTCTTCCGCTCCCTTTCATAAATTTTCCGCTCTCGATCAATGCGCGTAGTTTCTGCAGATCATGCCCTGCATAGGCCTCGGCTTCGCGTACCTGGAGCTTGAGTCCGTTATCCTCCGCGGGGTTGTGGCTGGCCGTCACCTGGACACCGCCATCGAGTTTCTTTTTCCAAATCGTGAAGTAATTCACGGGACTCGGCGTTTGTCCGATCCCGAGCACATGGCAACCCGTCGAAACAAGTCCTTCGATCAATGCTGCTTCCAGTTTTGGTCCGTGTGTACGCGCATCGCGTCCAACCGCGACCGTCGGGTGTTCTTTTTTGTACATCGTTCGAAGCGTCGTGCCGAACCCGCGCCCGATCAGGCGGCACGCCTCTGGCGTGATCTGCATGTCCGCCTTCCCACGGATGTCATAGGCGCGGAAGATGTTCCGATCAATAGTCATTGGCTCTGGCATCATTTCGCTCATCTCGTGATGGAGAGATGAGATCCAATGTCACTGCTGTATCGCGAATACTGCCTCGAAATTTCTGCGGTATTTGCGAAAAATCAAGAATGATCATTTCACCGTAAGCTGTAATAGGTACTTGCAATATTGGCTCTGCAAACCCGTCGCGCTGTTGTGGAAAATTCTCCGGTCCCATGAGGTGATTATAGCAGGTTCTTCAATGCAAAAAATGGAATGAGCAAGAATAGTTTGGCTCGAACGAAAACTGCGTGCATCCTTTACTTCCATGCAGTGCCTTTTCCAAATTGTCGGCATTCTGAACGTGACGCCCGATTCGTATCATGACGGCGGCAAATTCACGGATGTTTCCGCGGCTGTTGCGCGCGTGGGTGCGATGCTTTCGGAGGGTGCTGATTGGATCGAGATCGGCGGCGAATCCACCGGGCCAAACTCGACGGAAGTAACGCTGGAGCAAGAACGCGCGCGCGTGATCCCGGTGATCGAGGCGATGCAAAAAGAATTTCCGGAGGCGAAGATTTCCGTCGACACATGGAAGCCGGAAGTCGCAGAGGCTTCGATCAAAGCAGGAGCGACCATGGTAAACGATGTGACTGCGGGGAGGGGATCCGGTGGTGCGATGTTCAACGTGCTTGCAAAAAGTTCTGCGAAGCTCGTGCTCCTGTATTCCAAGGACGCGACGCAGCGGACGACCATCGCGGGAAAATCATATGAAAATGTCGTTGCAGAAATTTCTACCTTCCTCCGTATGCGGCGCGATGCGGCGGTCGCTGCGGGAATTTCCAAAGAAAGAATTATTCTCGATCCCGGCCTCGGGCATTTTGTTTCGAGCGATCCGAAGTATTCGTTTGAAATCCTCGCGCGCCTTCAGGAATTTTTACATTTAGGTTGTCCACTTTTTCTCAGCCCCTCGCGGAAATCCTTCCTCGCAGGATCTGAGAATTTGAAAACGGTAGACCGGCTCCCCGGCACAATCGCCGCATCCGCTCTTGCCGTCCTCCATGGTGCTTCGTTCATCCGCACGCACGACGTGCTCGAAGTCCGTCGTGCCTGCGAAATCGCCATGCATATCTGCTCAATGGCCCTCTAAAACACCTTTGCGAAACATACCCATACACTAGTGTATGGGTAAACAATGGAAGGAACCTTACGACCAATTTTGTAGCCATGTACTATTACATGGATACAGAAAAGTGCTGAGGATTTTCCAACTACAGCACCAGTGACATCACGAAGTTGATGAGCGCCCAGCTGATGCCGATCACGACGAGGCCGATGCATACGCGGATGATGAGACCCTTCGCCTTGCCGAATGTTTCCTCGTTTCCGAAATTGAGGATCATCTGAAACCCTGCGAAGACGATCACGGCGACGGCGATCAATGCCATGAAGCCGAGGATGAAGTTGAGGATCGTCACGATTGCTCCCGCAACGGGTCCGATGGACGGCGATCCGGGGAGCACCGCATTCCCATCGCCTGAGAGTCCGAGCGTGCGATTGATAGCGGCAGCGGAAAGGATAAGGAGCACGCCGCCGATCACGTAGAACACGGTCTTTCGGAGATGTTCCAGTCCTTCCTCGCTGCCGGATTTCATCATTGCCTTGAATCCGCTCACGATGATCATGAAGACCGTCAGGAATCCGAGAATCACGAGTGCCCAGTGGATGAAGCCTGCGATCTCGGTGCTGAGGACGCTGGCTCCTGCCCCCAAGTTCGCTATTGGTACGGAGCCGATGCCGATCCCGCCGAAAATGCTGCCGAAGATTCCGGTGCCAAATCCACCGTAGAACGCATTCGTAAAGGGCCCGACCAAGTACGACAGGATCACGCCGGTGATCGAAGCGCTGATAACGCGCTTCGCTTTGCCGAACGATTCCTCCTCTTCGGTGATGACCATGCGGAATCCTGCAACAGTGATGAGGAACACCGCACCGATAAAGACAAGGGGGCGCGTGTTTTCGACGAATGCGCTTACGATCTGGACGAATCCGCAACCGCGTCCGTTGCACGCAACACTCGTGGACACTCCTGCTGTGAGCAATCTGCCCACGCTCGTGACCGTGTCGCGAATCGTCTGGGCTGAGGCTTGGAAGGGAATCAGGATTGCAACGAGTGCGGCGATACTGCGGCCGATGAGGACGAGTGGGCGCTTCATCGGAGGAACACGAAGGCGTTCACGAGGGAATAGGAAGCGACGATGACGGCGAGCGTGATGACGGCGGTCTTTATGATGGTCTTGGCCTTGTCCTTGAGTCCCTCATCGAAGGAAACGACAAGCATGATGCCGGCGATGATGACGGCGAGCACGGCAACGAGCGCGAACGCCGAGAGCAAGAAGTTTGCGAGACCGACTAATTCCGACGTGATGCCGCCGGCATCCGCTCCCATCGGGGGGAATGCCGAGCGCACCATTGCATTTGCGAGCAGGATAACCGCGACGCCGACGAATCCGTAGAGCAGCCGCTGCTTCGCCTTTTCTGCGTCCTCGTCACTCTGCGCAACAATTAAACGTGCTGCTTGGATCACGATGTTTACGAGCATCGCGGTCCCGAGAATAATTTTGATATAGAAGATCACATTGCTGAATCCGATTTCGAGCGGCGCTCGGTTTACGATGTTCGGCCCCGGCCCGATGCGCGGATCGGGCGAAAAGGCGTATACGAAGTAAACAGCCAAGCTTACGATCGCGGCGCCCGTGATTGCATGCATGTACGCGATCTTCGATTCCTGTACCCCGCTCTCGTCATTGCTGCGCGCCAGGATCGAAATGGCGTACGTGAAGAACATTGCGACTGCGACAGCCATGAAGATAACGCCGACCGTCGGCACAACCACATCAGTCATGTAATCGCTGATGCCCTGCGCTCCGCCTGCGGAACAAACGCCACTCAAGCCCACACGGAAGCCAAATGCGCAGAAATTAATAGGGATTGAAAATGCGAGCGCATTGCTCGGGAGGAGCGCGACAATCAGGCCGAGAACGAGCGCTGGGAGTCTTCGCATACAATCCTGTCATTATAGCAGAAATGCTGCCCTGAGAGAAGAAGACCGATCCGCAAGGAGATGGGCATAATTCGACCTTTCTACCTTTCTGCCTTTTCTTTCTTTTCTCCCTTTTCTGCTTTCGCTAGTATGTCCGCATGCCAACCTTCTCCACATCCCGCGGTCAGGGGATCGCAGTCACTGCTTCGACTCAGGCACAAACATACGGCCTCTTCGCACTCGCGATGGCGCTCACGTGCGTGGGCGTTTTCGTCGGCGCTGCGTTCGCACCGGTTCTGCTCACGAGCGGCATGCACTTCTTTCTCCTCTTTTTGGAGCTCGGCATCGTGTTTACATCGGGGATGTGGAGCCGTACCGCGCCCTTGAATTATATTTTGTTCGCGCTCTTTCCGATCCTCAGCGGTATCACCGTGACGCCCTACATCATGTACGTGCTGATTGGCTATGCGAATGGCGGGGTGATCCTCGTAAACGCACTTGCCGCAACCGCCGCGATGACGGCCGCCGCCGCGGTGTTTGCGCGGACGACGCGCATCGATTTATTTGGTATTGGCGGAGCATTGATGATGGCGCTGATCGGGCTCATCGTCCTTGGCATCCTCCAGATCTTCATCACGTCGCTGCGCGGCGGCATGTTCGAGATGGTCCTGTCGGGTGCGGGCGTCGTTCTCTTTGCGGGCTTCACAGCCTATGATCTCCAGCGTATCGAAAAGCTTGGCCGCGCGGGGGCAAATCCGTTCCAGCTCGCGCTTAGCCTCTACCTCGATATCTTCAATCTCTTCCTTTCCATTCTCAGATTTATCTTAGCTTTATCTGGGAATCGTAGATGAGGAGTTAGGATGTTAGGAGGTTAGTAATAAGCGCTATTTTGTTGAGAAGAACCCTAATTTCCTAACATGCTAATATCCTAATTCCTTCGTCTTTCTACCCTTTACAGTACTCAATCTGACGTCTACCCTGTGTGTCCATGGGCAAACGCCCCACACCAAAGAAACGGAAGCCAAAGTCCGATGGGCGCCGCCAACACACGGTCTACCTGCTCCGGGAAGTCCGCCGACTGCGTAACCTCCAGAATTCTCCGTACGGCACTCCCGCGGAGCCGAAGAACAAGGCTGACAAAGCGATTGAAGGGATCACGAGAATCAAGGCATAACGGTAGGACATAGGACAGGGGACTTAGGACTTGGGAAATAACATGAATGACTTTACACAACTGGAGGCCTGGAAACAGAGTATGGATCTTGCGGTGAAGATTCATGAAGTAACAAAATCTTTTCCGAGAGAAGAAGTCTATGGAGTGACATCACAATTACGGAGAGCTTCCCTTTCAATTCCGGCAAATACTGCAGAAGGATTTGGCAGGTTCACCTATCCGGATAAGATGCATAAGTATGTCCAAGCCCGTGGCGAATTGATTGAAGTCATGACTTTTCTGCACTATTGCGAGCGTGTTCGTTATTTAACGCTTGAGCTGCGTGATTCTCTACTTGTAGACTGCACTCAGATTCATCGACTTCTTAATGGACTGATCGCAAAAATGCGCGAACTTGATGTTCCAAAGTCCTAACTCCTAAGTCCTAACTCCTCATTATTCCATGGCTCGACGCCGTCATCTTTCCCGCATCGCCGTCATGCAAGCGCTCTTTGAATGCGAGAAGCGCGCGGATGCCGATCCGCTTGCTGGCCTCACGCGCGCAACTTTGGAGCTGGGGGAGATGGATGAGTCGTTTGCGAAGTCACTGTTAGAAGGAATTTTGAAGCACAAGGGAGACGTGGAGAGGGCAATTGCGAAGAACGCGCCCGAGTGGCCGCTCGATCGCATGGATCCGATTTCGCGTTGCACGTTGCTCGTGGGGGCGTACGAGCTCCTGTTTGCCAATGATGCGCCCAAGGCCGTCGTCATGAACGAAGCGATCGAGATTGCAAAGGAATATGGAACGACGGAGAGCGGCAAATTCGTGAACGGCGTTCTGAATGCGATTGCAAATAAGAACAATGAGATGTCACGCTGAGGAGGCCGCGAAGCGCACATCCTCTAGATCTTCAACCAATATCGAAGCTACACTTCCCGCGATGCCGAAACCCACCTCCTTCGTTCTCCTCGCAAAGGCCATCGGCGTGCGTTTCAAGGATAAGGATCTGCTGGCCCAAGCGCTGACGCACCGCTCCGCGGTGCGCGAGAGCGCGGCGCACGGCAACAACGAGCGGCTGGAATTTTTGGGCGATGCCGTTCTGGAGCTTGCGACCACGGAATACTTATTCAACCTTTCAAAGAAATCGGAAGGGGAGCTCACGAACTGGCGATCGGCGCTCGTTCAGGGCGATCACTTGAGCGAAGTTGCGCGGGAGCTCAAGCTCGGCGAGTATCTCTTCATGAGTCGCGGTGAGGAAGCGAGCGAGGGCAGAGCCAAGACCTCCACGCTCGCGAACGCCGTCGAGGCGCTCATCGGCGCGATCTATGTCGACCAAGGATTTGATGCCGCGAAGGAATTTTGTCAAAAATTCATTCTCCGCAATCTCCAGGATCTTCTGGCGCGCGGCAAGCACCGCGACGAAAAGAGCGTGTTCCAAGAACACGCGCAAGAGCGTTACGGCATCACGCCGCACTACGATGTGCTGAGCGAATCCGGCCCCGACCATGACAAAGTCTTCGTCAGTGCCGTGTTCATCGGCGACGAGAAAATCGCGCAGGGTGAGGGCAATAGCAAGCAGCGCGCGGAACAGGCGGCTGCGAAGGCAGGGCTGAAAGTGAAGAAGTGGAAGTAGGAAAAAGAATTAAGAATTACGAAGTAGGAATTAGGAAATGCTTTTTTGTTATACAGGGAACAGCCATTCCTAATTCCTAATTCAGGCCTCACTTCATCTTAATCTCAATATCCACACCGCCTGGGAGGCTGAGGGATTGCAGTGATTCAACCGTCTTGAACGTTGTTTCCGTCAGGTCGATCAAGCGGCGGTGCGTGCGCATCTCGAACTGATCGCGCGCATTTTTGTGGACGAACGTGGATCTGTTCACGGTGAATTTGCGAATCAGCGTCGGCAAGGGGATCGGCCCGTGGACGACGGCGCCGCTTCGCTCGGCCGTCTCCAAAATCTTCGCGGCGGATTCATCGAGCACCGTGTGATCGAACGCGCTCAAACGGATGCGGATCACGGAAACCTTGGGCCCGTCCGAACGACCCCCTGGCCGGGCATGCCCGTCCGAACGACCCCCTGGCCGGGCAGGGAGACCTGAGGTTTTTTCCTTCTTCGTTTCCTCTGTCTTCACCTCCTTCACTTTTGATTCCTTCTTCATGACCGTCGCCTTCTTTGGAACTGCTTTCTTGCTAGCCGGCGCTTTTTTCGCGGCTTTCGGCGCGGCAGTTTTCTTCTTGGGCGGAATCATACGTGAGTGGAGGGAAAGAGCGGGCCACGGCGCTCACGAGCGCCGTGGCGGGGACGGTTATTTAACGATCTTCGTCACGACGCCGGCACCGACCGTGCGACCGCCTTCGCGGATGGCGAAGCGCGTGCCCATGTCGAGGGCGATCGGGTTTCCGAGCTCCACGTTGACCTTGATATTGTCGCCCGGCATGACCATTTCCACGTTCGCAGGCAGGATCACCGATCCCGTCACGTCCGTTGTGCGGATGTAGAATTGCGGCTTGTACCCTTTGAAGAACGGCGTGTGACGGCCGCCTTCCTCCTTCGTGAGGACGTACACCTCAGCCTCGAATTCCGTGTGCGGCGTGATGGAGCCCGGCTTCGCGAGCACTTGGCCGCGTTCGATATCCTCGCGCTCAATGCCGCGGAGTAGCAGTCCAACGTTGTCGCCGGCCAAGCCCTCATCGAGGAGCTTGTGAAACATCTCGACGCCTGTCACGACCGTCTTTCTGGTCGGGCGGATGCCGACAATCTCGACCTCTTCGTTCACATTCACCCTGCCCTGCTCGATGCGTCCCGTCGCGACCGTGCCGCGTCCTTTGATGGAGAACACGTCTTCCACGGACATCAAAAACGGCTTATCCAATTCGCGCTTCGGATCGGGGATGTAGGTGTCGAGGGCGCTCAGCAGATCCTTCAGGTGCTGGATCTCCGTGGCATCACCCTCGACCGCTTTCAGTGCGGAGCCCCTGATGATCGGCGTCTTGTCGCCCGGGAACTCGTACTTCGTGAGCAACTCGCGGATCTCCGTCTCCACGAGCTCAATGAGCTCCGGATCTTTGACCATGTCGATCTTGTTCAGGAAGACGACGATGTACGGAACACCCACCTGGCGAGCAAGCAGGATGTGCTCGCGGGTCTGCGGCATCGGGCCGTCCGCAGCCGAGACAACGAGGATCGCGCCGTCCATTTGGGCGGCACCGGTGATCATGTTTTTCACGTAGTCGGCGTGTCCCGGACAGTCAACGTGCGCATAGTGGCGCTTCGTTGACTCGTACTCCACGTGCGCGGTGTTGATGGTGATGCCGCGTTCTTTCTCCTCAGGCGCATTGTCGATGTCGGCGTATGCCTTCTTCTCACCCTCTGGAGAGAAGTTGAGTGATAACGCAGCGGTGAGCGTCGTCTTCCCGTGGTCGACGTGACCGATGGTACCGACGTTTACGTGCGTCTTGGAACGGTCGAACTTCTTTGCGTCTGCCATACGATTAGGGGAAAAAAGATGAGAGGGGAGAGTCTCTTAAGAATTCTCTTAAGATTCAAAGAATAGCTTCTTTGAGCCGAGGCAGTCTAGAGAATGAGGCTGGGGTACGTCAAATGTAATTGTTCCCCATTTTTCCCCGCAGCCGGGACCCCGGGTCCCGGCGTAATGAATTGAAATGATAGGAAAACCGCGGACGAACGTAAGCACCGCCTGTTGGTATAGGGCATGGAATACATCTTCCAGCGCAGGTTACGTACCTGCGCTCTTAAACCGGGACGCGGCGTCCCGGCTGCGGAAGTAGAGAGAGCACAATGAGAAGTACATTACTCAGCGAGCATGCCATGGCTCTGCAATTCGACCATTTCTCTATAACTATCGCATGTTTTGAGCAATTCCTCGTGCGGCGCGCAGGCGATCAACTTCCCTTTATGCAGGACTGCGATGCGGTTGACCGAGCGGACGGTACTGAGTCGGTGCGCGATGATGCAGGCCGTGCGGCCCGTGATGAGTTCGCGAATTCCCTCCTGCACATTGCGTTCCGTGACGGAGTCGAGCGCGCTCGTTGCCTCATCGAGGATCACGATGCGCGGCCTCTTTAATATGGCGCGCGCGATCGCGACGCGCTGACGCTGTCCGCCACTCAGTCTGATGCCACGATCGCCGATCAGCGTCGCGTAGGATTCGGGCAATAGTTCAATGAACTCTGCGGCTGCGGCGCGGTGCGCGGCCTCGCGCACTTCCTCCTCCGTTGCCTCGGGTCGCGCGTAGCGGATATTCGAAAGGATTGTATCGTTGAACATGATGTTTTCCTGTAACACGAGGCCGATCTGTGACCGCCACCAATGAAGATCAAGATCCCGCAGATCCGTACCATCGACAAGGATCCGTCCCTCCGTCACGTCATAAAATCTATTGAGCAGCATCGCCATTGTGGATTTGCCGGCGCCGCTGTGGCCTACGAATGCGATGTGCTCTCCCGAGCGGATTTCCAAGTTGATCCCATGGAGCACCTCGCCCGCGTGCGGCTTCTTGCGTTCATCCTCAGGCGGGGACACCCGCTCGATGTGCGGTCGCTCGGCTGCGGGCACTGCGCGCTCCAATGCAACGGGCAATTCCTCTTCTGGAAATTTTTCCTGCAGGTGGGCAACGGCGCTCGCGGTATGCTCCTCCGCAAGATCAGGAAGCGTCGGAACATGGTCGTAGCGAAAGCAAACGTTCTCGAGCATGATCGCACCGCGGAGCTCCGTGGGGGTTTTCGCATCTGGACGATTTCGAACAGTATTTGGCGTCTCCAGAATCATTTCGGACAGGCGCACTTTTCCGACCTTCTTGTTCCACTGGGGCAGCAATCCCGCGATCATTTCAAACGGCGTGAGGACGCGGAAGAACGAGAATTGGAAAAAGTAGAGCTCGCCGAGCGTGATTTCGTTTTGCACATAGAGGAGGATGCCGACGCTTACGAGCAGGATGCGGGTCAACATGAAGAAGTTGATCGCCTCCAGAAACGCCCAGCGATAATTCACGCGCTGCTGCAGATTGAACGCTTTGCCGTGCGACGCGCGCATCAGATCCATCTCGTGCCCCTCCTTCGCGCTGCTCTGCACGGTGAAGATGTTCGTCGCGGCATCAAACGCGCGGCCGATTGCCTCCACCCATAATTTATTCACACCGTATTGGAGCACTTGCGTCCGCTTGGTGCCGATCATCGCAACCCCCATATAGAGGAGAAGGCTCACGGAGAGAATGGCAGTGAGGAGCCAGTGGATGCGCGCGCCGAAGAAGAGGAATGCGACGGCGGCAAGCAGGGACGGCCCGAATTCAAGGAAAAGATTTCGCTGCAGATCCACCAGGTTGTCCGCGCCTTCATCAATCTGCTTGATGATTTCGCCGGATTTCTGCTTCGTGTGGAATGCGACCGAAAGATTGAGCACATGTTCATAGACTTCCTCACGTCGTTCGAGGATCAGTCGGTTATCGATCTGCCATCCCAGATACTTTGTGACGCCTTGGATCACGGAGAGCAGCACAAAGATTGCGACCCATACTCCGAAAATGCGCATGTAGTTTGGCACAATGCCTTCCTTGATGAGGAGCAACTGGTCGATAGCGTAACTCGAATAGACAGGTTCAATCACCCACATCGCGGCAACCAGGACGATGCTTATGCCGGCTGTGATCGTCTGCCACGGGTGTCGCTTCCACGACCGCAGCAGCAACCGGAAGATCAGGCGCAGACCCTTCGGAGTTTCTCGCCCGGCCAGGGGGCCGTTCGGACGGGCCGGAGTAGCTTCTGCCGAGAAGAATGCGGATTTTCCCATGGAGATAAGGAGTATAAAATGAATCCATGAAGAAGAGCGACCGTCTCCGCGCATTTGTCCGGGAAATTTTCGCATGGTACGCGGTGCACAAACGCGAGCTTCTCTGGCGCGATCTGTGGCATGTATCCGTGTGTGATCGTGCGTATCGTGTGCTTGTGTCGGAGATCATGCTGCAGCAGACGCAGGTCAGCAGAGTAAAAATTGTGTTCAAGAATTTCCTTGAGCAATTCCCGCAAATTGAGGATCTCGCTTGTGCAACGAACCGAGAAATACTGCTCGCGTGGCGGGGCATGGGGTACAACAGCCGCGCACTTCGATTGCGGGATGCGGCAAGAGTTATTGTGAAGGCAGAAAAGGGAGAAACGAAAGAAAAGGCAGAAATGTTCGATCCCCGTTCCTATGATTTTCCTTCGTCGATGCAGGAGCTCCAGGCAATCCCCGGAATAGGGACGTATACCGCCGCTGCGATCCGTAATTTTGCATTCGATCTTCCGACTCCCTGCCTCGATACAAATATTCGTCGCATTTTGCATCGCACATTTGTTGGTCCGGAATATGCGGATGGAACCTGGAAAATGTCTGATAAAGAACTATTAAAGATTGCAGAAGAAGTTCTGAGTGAAGCGGAACGTTTTTTCGTTTCTTCGTTTACTCGTTCATTCGAAAAAACGAATCAACGAATCAACGGATCAAGTGCGGCAGAGTGGCACGCCGCACTGATGGATTTCGGTTCGCTGGTGCAGACGAAAAAAAATCCGAAATGGGATAGTTGTCCGCTGACGCAGAAGGGGCTAATGAAGACAACACAAAAAAATTTCGTGAATCGAATAGCAGGGAACGAGAAACCAGTAACAAGTAACGAGAAACAAAAAAGCGAGCCTGGAAGAATGGTTGGCAACAAATTCATTCCTAATAGAATTTTTCGTGGCCGTGTGGTCGGA
>CAZUFJ010000079.1:0-3067 GCA_964619805.1 uncultured Candidatus Peribacteria bacterium
GTGAACCGGGAACCCAGCTCACCATGCGTACCTTCCACATGGGAGGCGTGGCCGAAGGAGCCGACATCACGCAGGGTCTCACCCGCGTGGAAGAATTGTTCGAAGCCAGATCACCGCGCACGCCGGCAACGCTCAGCGACATTATGGGGCGTGTGAAGGTCAGCCATCAGGGCGGCAAGGCGACTGTTATCGTCGCAGCTGAGGAGCCGGGCGAGGACATCTACATGCTCCCGCCGCAGTATGAAGTCTCGGTAAAGAAGGGACAGGTCGTGAAGGAACGCTTGATCCTCGCGCGCTCGCTCAATGACAAATCCACGATCAAGGCGACGATCGCAGGCAAGGTGAGCGAGATCGGCGAATCGTTTGTGAAGGTGCGTCATGACCTGGCGCAGGAACGCGTCTACGAGTTCGGCGGACGCGAATCGCTGCTCGTGAAGTCGGGGCAAGTGGTGCAGGCCGGTGAAGCGCTGAATGTCGGACACTTCAACCTGCAAGAACTTTTGGAGAAACGCGGCGCATACGCCGTGCAGAGCTACGTCGTTCACGACGTGCAGCACATCTACGCATCGCAAGGTCAGACGATCAATGACAAGCACCTGGAAATCATCGTGAAGAAAATGTTCTCGAAAGTACGCATCATCGACGGCGGTTCCAGTAAGTTCCTGCCGGGCGAAACCACGGACCTGGGCGAAGTGCAATTTGAGAACGAGCGTCTCACCCGCGAACGTAAGGGCAAGATCAAGCAAGCGACATACGAACAGCTCCTGCTTGGCATCACCCGCGTCGCACTTGCGACGGACAGCTGGCTCGCCGGCGCCTCCTTCCAGGAGACGATCCGCGTGCTTGTGGAGGCCGCAACAACGCGCAGAATCGACATGCTCCAGGGGCTCAAAGAGAACGTGATCATCGGGCGCCTGATCCCGACGGGTGAGGTGTACCGAAAGAGATACTTGTCCATACCGGAAGACGAGCAAGCAGAATCCTCATGAGCTGTCAGCTATGAGCGATGAGCTGTGAGTACTACGTCTCAAAGCTCAAAGCTCACGACTCAAAGCTTCCCTCCTTTCCCCCTTTACTACCGCCCTATCAGGCCTTACTATCGCAGCCCGATGCCAACCATCTCCCAACTCGTTCGACACGGCCGATCGAAGAAGCGCAGGAAATCCAAAGTGCCAGCGCTGCGCACCACGTGGAATGCGCTCACCATGCGCGATATTCCGCTGAACCGCGGCGCACCGTTTAAGCGGGGAGTCTGCGTCAAAGTCACGACGATGACGCCGAAGAAGCCGAACTCCGCGCTCCGCAAGATCGCGCGCGTGCGCCTGACAAACGGTCACGAAGTGAAGGCCTACATCATGGGTGAGGGTCACAACCTGCAGGAGCACTCGGTCGTCCTCGTCCGCGGAGGCCGCGTGAAAGACCTGCCGGGAGTTCGTTACCACATTGTCCGCGGAATACTCGATACGGAGGGCGTTCGCGATCGGAGGCAAGGCCGCTCCCGCTACGGCGCCAAGAAGCCCAAGAAATGAACGATGAATCAAGAATTATGAATTATGAATCTCTGTTTCTCTTTTATCCGCCATCAACCATTCATAATTCCTCATTCGTAATTCTTACTTCTCCTCAAGTTCTCCACCTCACATGTCAACGCTCCCGAAAAAATATATTCCAAAGGGTTCCGATCCGCTGCTTGAAAAATTCATTTGCTGCCTGATGCTTCGGGGCAAGAAATCTATTGCGCGCAGAGTCTTTGCAGAAGCGCTCGAGATCATCAAGACGCGGACGAAGGATCCACCGATGGAGGTCTTTTCCAAGGCGCTCCTCAACGTGACGCCTTTGGTCGAGGTGCGCCCGAAGCGTGTGGCTGGCTCCGTGTACCAGGTGCCGGTGGAGGTGGGTCCGCGCCGCCAGCAGTCGCTCTCGATCCGATGGATCCTCACCGCCGCTCGCGATCGCAAGGGTATCCCGATTGCGCAGAAATTGGCGCTCGAATTGCTGGATGCATCTGCCGATCAGGGCGCCGCGATCAAGAAGAAGCAGGACGTGCTCAAGATGGCGCAGGCGAACAACGCGTTTGCCCACCTGGCTCGATAGGTCGAAAGGGAACCGAGTGGACCGAAGGTACCGACGGGACCGAGGAGATGATCTTAACAATGCCGGCTGTGCCCCGGCCGCAAGGAACTGGGAGAATTCAACGATAGAAGCAGCTAAAAGAGCATATTCGATTTTTTGACCGTATTAAGAATAAAAAGTCACTTTTGAGTCTTGAAATTTTTCTTAAAATGAGTATAATGATTCACTCACATTTACACACACTTCATTTCCCGCAAACCCATATGATCACCGCTTCGGTCCTGGCATGCGCGTCTCAGCTCCTTCGCGAGGAGATCACATCCTCCTTCGATAAAGTTCTTATGGAGCTCCTGGAACAAGGGCGCGTGCATCTGGATACCGAACGGATCTATGCGTACCGAGAGAGTGTAATAGATGCGACGCTTTCGTCGCTCACTCGAGAAAAACTGAAGCTGGCACGAATTCTTACGTCTTCGAGGAAGGAGCTCGCGAACATTCTCGAGGCGGTCTTTGCGCCCACCGCTTCCGTAGCCGGGAACCCGGGTCCCGGTTCGTCCAATGTGCATGCGAAAATTGCGCAGGTAGGTAACCTGCGCTGGAGAATACATTCCACACGTCGATTCTCTCTTTTTGCCATTGTTCGCTTCATACGTACGTTATTTCCGGGACGCGGCGTCCCGGCCTGCGGGAAATAAAAGGTATGAATTAGGGACGAAACGAAGCAGATCCTCGAGAAACTGCGATTGCGGAACAAGCGCCCCTTCCTTATACTCTGCGCACGATTTTTGAGAGTTACGCCTCATTCTCGGGGATGCAGCTTTTCTCTGTCCTCATTCTCATTTCTCATCATGGACCTCCATAACGTCAGAAATATCGGCATCATCGCCCACATCGACGCGGGGAAGACGACCACGTCCGAGCGCATCCTGTTCTACTCGGGTCGCGTGCATAAAATCGGCGAAGTGCACGAGGGCGCTGCGACGATGGACTGGAT
>CAZUFJ010000080.1:0-5354 GCA_964619805.1 uncultured Candidatus Peribacteria bacterium
CCGGATTCCAGCGGAAGAATTGGATCTGCTGGAGCGTGACATCGGCGCCCGCCTTCAGCACGAGCGCGATGCGATCGGCCTCCTTGTCCCACTGAGGATATTCCGTGATCGAGATGCGCACGAGCTCTGGATTATCAACGCCCGTCACGACGAATGGCAGCTCCACCATCTCATCTTTCGGCGTGCCGCGTCGGTGCCATAGAAAAATTCCCTCGCTCGGCAAGCTGACATCGAAGACGAGGATCACCGCTTCGACCGGGAACGGAAACTCCGCCAGGCGCATCATGCGGCCGTCGGTCTCCGTTTGTATTCTGAGTCCCTGGGTTGTGGGAACAACCGACGTCAGATTTGAAATCTCCCACTTCCCGGGCACTTGACCATCCAAAAAACTCCACGTCTCTTCCTGCATCGCGCTTGCGACAAAGGGAAGAGTGAGCAAGGCGGCGGCGATCAAGAGCGAGCGGCGCATGATGAAATAGTAGCACCCCTTGGTCGGTGCGGTTGCGCATTTTTCCTCTCTCCTTTACTTGCTTCGTGCGATTCCTTCGGTTGTATTTGTGACAGGCGGCTCAAAAAAGGAAAGAGGTTTCACGTCTTTGTTCTGCTCTCCGTTCGGCCCAATTGTCAACACAGTGATGCCGCCATCGAGCGGGATCGCGACGCCCGGAGGTCCGACCAGGCCCGTTACCTCATATTTTCTGAGAACCAATCTGATTGCCTCTTCGATCGTCTTGGCACCAGATCCGTGGATGTACCGCGGAGTATTGAAGTCCTTCAATCTGCCGTTGATATCGGTCGGATATGTACACATTGTTTTTGCCACATAGGCACCTCCTTTTTTTATTATCTGGAGGCAAAGAGCATGGGACTGCTTGCCGCCGGAGCTAATTTCAATCACATAGGCAATTTCACCTTGTCGCCTTTTAACTTCTGCCTCGAGACCCGAGAAATCTTCACAATCACCTTCTTCATCTTCTACTGTCTCTGTCGGCCTCTTCCAGTGGTCCTGATCGCCCGTTTCGGCGCGGTAGCGTATGAGCAATGAAAAGTAGGCATTGAATTCGTCGTCTGTTTTCAGGCGATCAGCGAGCAGCGTGATGTATTGATCGGGCGTGAGCCGCCCGTTGCGGCGTTGGTTCTCTATGCGATAGCTGGATATGGCTTCGCCGTCTCTTCCGTAAATCCACGTGATGCATTCTTTTCCCTTGGAAGCTCTTTGTTTCATATACAGGGCTTGCCCGTCCGGAAGCCAATACGTTTCCGTGTCGTTCCTGAAATCTACGGTCATCTGGAGCGTTTCATTTGGCCAGAATGTCCGGCGCGATGCGCGTTGCCATAGTTTCCCCTCTCGGAAGAACGACTCCGTCACGCGCTTTTTTCCGTTCGGGCGATAAGTGAAACGTTCCTCCGTTTCCTCTCCGTTGGTCAGCGTTCTCGTGCGGGTACGTACCAAGCCTACATCGTGCATCTCGGTGATGTGGGTATGTTCCTCGTCCCAGCTTCGTGTAAAACGGCGGGGGACGATAGGATCCCGCACGTTCGTGAAGCGCCTGCCGGTCGTATCGGAGGAGGAAGATGTGCGCAGCACCAGCTCGAGCTGCGATTCTTCCCATGACAATTTTCTTTCCTGGAGCGCGATCGTGCGTACATATTCGCGTGGAGATGCCGATTGCGTTGGGACGAATATGGTGAGATATTTTTCCCATTGTTCAACATTTTGTTCGAGGGAGAGGAGAGCCTCAACCGCCATGCGCCAATCACCGTTGCCTCTGAGCTCCTTAATTCGGGCATGGGAATTTCTCCACCCGGTTACGAAGCGCCCGCTTTCTTTTTTCCACAAAATTCCCCCAAGCGGCAGCTGCCGTCTTGTTTCCAGTTCCTCGAAGACGCTTTCACATCGTCGATGAACGGATGCAAGCATCTCTGCGCATGCGGACGCCAATTCCTGACGGTATTTTGCGAGTTCGGGGGAGATCGCCTTCAGGCGGTCGGCCGCCGTTGCACGGTCAATCGGAGGAGGCTCTTCTGTAATTTTTGTAGGTGCGGATGCAGCGGGCGGAACAGCTCTTCCTGCGGCGGTTCTGTCCTGACCCTGCACACAATCTCCCGCAAAGAGCGCTCCGATGGAGATCGCGACTTTTCCTGCAATGCCGATGTGACCAGCAATCAGCCGCCGAGGAGGAGGAGGAGGAGCGGCATCAGGCCGCTCGTGGACCGCGATTGCGCTTCGCTGCGCTTCACCGGGTCTGAGCATTAATAGAAATGTAGAGTGATGTAAGTGTGATGCAAGAAGTTTGAGGCGATGGTGGTTTTTTTATTTGTGGGAAGCCGGAAAGAAGGTGAAGAAAAAAATTTGTAGGGCAGGAACGCCCTACAAATTTTTTTCCACCGCCACCTCAATCTCCTTCGGTCCCCCCATCACGATTGCTTTGATTCTTCGGACGCCGGCAGAACTACTTTCTTCCTTCTGAATCTTGAAGTTCCCCAGCATTCCCGTGCGCGCCACGTGCGGGCCGCCGCAGATTTCTTTGCTGAAGTTTCCCATCGAATAGACTTTCACCTTCTCGCCGTACTTGCTCTCAAAGACGCCGATGGCGCCGCTTGCCTTGGCTTCGTCGACCGTCATCACGGAGTAGCTGACCGGTGAATCGGCTTTGATCGCGTCGTTCACGAGGTCTTCGACTTTCTTGATCTGCTCGGATGTCATCTTGTCCGGATGCGAGAAGTCGAAGCGCAGCCTTTCGCCTGTGATATTGCTGCCCTTCTGCCACACATGGTCGCCGAGCACGGTCCGGAGCGCCTGGTTCAAGAGGTGCGTGGCCGTGTGGAGCTTCGTCGTCTCAGCGCTGTGGTCCGCGAGTCCTCCGCTGAACTTCTTCTCCGCTCCCGCGCGGCTGAGGATTTGATGTCCTTCGAATGCTTTCTTGAAGCCTTCTTCGTCGATCGTGAGTCCGGTTTCCTTCGCCATTTCCTTCGTCATCTCTACCGGAAAGCCGTACGTGTCGTACAGGTGAAAAGCATCGATGCCGGTGATTTGTTTGGTGCTCTTCTCCGCAATGCGTTGGAAGTGTTTAGTGCCCTCGACGATCGTCTTGGCGAATGTTTCTTCTTCACGATTGAATGCTTCTACGATTGCGGCATTCTCTTTCCTCAGCTTCTTATAGAAGCCGCCGTACACTTTTGTCACAGTATCACTGATCGATGCGCAGAATCCGCCACTCTGTTCGATGCCGAGTGTGCGAGCAGAACGAATCGCGCGGCGGATGATTCTCCGCAGCACGTAGCCCTGATCTACATTCGAAGGTCGGATACCATCTGCCAGAATGAACGTGGCTGCCTTGAGGTGATCCACGATAATGCGCACATTTCTTTCTTGTACCACATCCGTATTTTTATTGATTGCCTTCGATCGCACTGCGTGAGCAATCGACTTGAATGCATCGGTGTCATACACGCTCGTCACTCCCTGCAATACCGACGCCACGCGCTCAAGTCCCATCCCCGTGTCCACATTCTGCTGCTTCAAGGGCACAAATGTCCCAGCTTGCCCTGAGCCTGTCGAAGGGTCTTCTTTCTTTTCATACTGCATGAAGACGTCGTTCCAGATCTCGAGCCAGTTCGGATCATCGTTCGCGGGGTTCGAACCCTTCGGCGGAAGAGGGGATTTGCCCACCCAATAGAACATCTCGGTATCCGGACCGCACGGGCCGGTTTTGCCTGCGGGGCCCCACCAGTTTTTCGCTTTCGGCAGGAACCCGATCCGTTCCTCTGGAATTCCCTGCGCTTTCCAGTAACCGGCGGACTCGGTGTCCTTCGGAGCATCTTGATCACCTTCGAAGCAGGTGACTGCGAGTTTCTCGACGGAAATTCCCAGGTAGTTCTCACGCGTCAAAAATTCAAAACTCATCTCGATCGCTCCTTGTTTGAAATAATCTCCGAGACTCCAGTTGCCGAGCATCTCGAACATCGTGAGGTGCGCTGCATCCCCAACGTCGTCAATGTCTTGCGTGCGCACGCAGAGCTGCACGTCCACTAGCCTCTTCCCCATCGGATGCGTCTGCCCCATGAGGTAGGGGACGAGCGGGTGCATGCCTGCCGTCGTGAAGAGGACCGTGGGATCGTTCTCGGGTACCAGACTCGCTCCCGGGATCACGGCGTGCCCCTTCGACTTGAAGAAGTCGAGGTAGAGCTGGCGAATTTGATCCGTTGTTAAAGACTTCATGTGCGGGAAGGGATGCCCTGTCCTTCGTAGTTCGCGAAGCGAGCGACGGAGGAAGCATAACAAGCCCTCCCCTTATGAGCGAGTTTCCGTGCGGAATGGCAAGAAAGTACGAAAGTAAGAAAAAATGATCTATAGTCACTGTGATGCCTCATCGACAGCATAGTGCACCCAATGGCCATACGAACGATTCAGCGATACAATACGGGAAGAACACACGAGACAGTCGCAGGTTTCATGAGGACGATGAGAATGCTCGGCCCTATTTGGACAAAATAGGAGAAACGCCCCTTCTCACGAAAGACGATGAGCAACGTATTGCCGGGGAACGCGACAAGCATCGGAGTGATTTCAAGATTCTTGTGCTTGGCAATTTCTTCGCCCAGAAAGAATTCATGCATCACGTTGGACCGATCATCGGGGAGGGGAGGGATCTTCCTTTACATGTCGAAAATTTCAGCGCTCTTGGAAGGGGCAATCGTGATGGCGCGCAGAGAAGGTTTGCAATGAACTTGCAAACAGTCGCGTTGATCCAAGCGTCGCTGCCAAAAGAATTTGAGGAGAACAAAGCTTCCAAGCGCGTCGCTCATATGCGCACGCACATCGCTCGCTTGCTACTGGAAATCGGCCCGAAAACTGGTCATATCGAGCAATCATTCAAGAATCTCCAAAAACTTGATGACGCATGGCAAAAACTGGAGAATGAAAAAGGACTGAGTGCGGAGCAGGCGCGCATAGAATTGCGAGCGCGGTACCAGGAAATGTTTGAGATGCCGGCAACACTGAAGAAGCGCTTGAGTCTTGCATCAGAAGAACATAAGGCTTACAAACTTGGCAACAAAGAGCTTGCCCGTGCGAATGTCCGGCTGGTCGTCGCCATCGCAAAAAAGTATCGCGGCCGCGGACTGTCGTTCGACGACCTTATTCAGGAAGGGAATACGGGCTTGATGCGGGGTACGGAAAAATTTGATTGCAAACGGGGATACAAGTTCAGCACGTATGCGACATGGTGGATCCGCCAGGCGATCATCCGCGCTCTCGCTGATCGTATGCGCATGATTCGCATACCGGTGCATATCCATGAGCATTTCAAGACGGTCAGAGCGATTCAAAGCTCCTTTTTTCAAAAGCATAT
>CAZUFJ010000081.1:0-4955 GCA_964619805.1 uncultured Candidatus Peribacteria bacterium
ACTTCCCGACCGGCGGCATCGTCTATGACAAGGGCATCATCAAGCAGGCGTACCTGACGGGGCGCGGATCCGTGATCATGCGCGGCAAGGCGGAGATCGAAGAAACTCCCAGTGGCCGCTACCAGATTCGCATCTGGGAGATTCCGTATCAGGTGAACAAATCCACGCTCATCACCCGCATGGCGGAGCTCGTGAACGAGAAAATCATCGTCGGTGTTTCCGATATTCGCGATGAATCGGATCGCGAGGGTATCCGCATCATCGTCGAGATGAAGAAAGACGCGTACCCGCAAAAGATTTTGAACCAGCTCTTCAAGATGACGGAGCTCCAATCGAGCTTCGGCTACAACATGATCGCACTCGCCGATGGCATCCAGCCACGCCTGATGAACCTGCAGGAATTGCTCCAGATTTTCGTCGATCATCGCAGAGTCGTGATTACGCGTCGCGTCACATTCGACCGCGACAGAGCCAGGGAACGCGCACACATCCTCGAGGGTCTCACCATCGCACTCGATAACATCGATAAGGTCATCGAGACGATTAAGAAGAGCGACACGAAGGAAATCGCGAAGGAGAACCTCGTGAAGAAATTTAATCTGACGGAAATTCAAGCGGACGCCATCCTCCAGATGCGTCTGCAAACGCTCGCGGGCCTGGAGCGCAAAAAGATTGAGGATGAACTCAAGGAAAAGAAGAAGTTCATCGCGGAGTGCGAGGCGATCCTTGCAGACAAGAAGAAGATCGATGCGATCATCAAGGATGAGCTTGTGTCGCTCAAACAATCCTTCGGTGATGTGCGCCGAACCGCCGTTGTGTCGCATGATGTCGGCGAATTCTCCGCGAAGGATACGATCCCGAATGCGCCGATGATCGTGACGCTCACGCGCGCTGGCTACGTGAAGCGCTTAAGCCCGCTCCAATTCCGATCCCAGCATCGTGGCGGCAAGGGTGTGAAGGGCATGACCACGAAGGACGATGACGAGGTGCTGTCGCTCGTGCACGTGATGAACCACGACGATGTGCTCTACTTCACAAACACGGGGCGCGTCTTCCGTGCACCGGTCTACGAATTGCCCCAGGCAGGGCGCATCGCAAAGGGCCAGGCGATTGTGAACCTGCTTCAACTGCAGCCGGAGGAGCGCATCACGGCACTTTTGAAATCGAACCTCGAGGGCAAGAAATTCCTCTTCATGGCGACGAAGATGGGTACCGTGAAGCGAACCGCCCTCACGGAGTTCGAGAACATCCGGCGCTCCGGGCTCATCGCGCAGAAATTGCCGCTCGGCGACGAGCTGCAGTGGGTCGTGGCGACGACGGGCAAGGACGAGATCTTTCTCCTCACGCGCAAAGGAAAATCCATTCGCTTCTTCGAAACCGATGTACGCGACATGGGCCGCGCCGCTGCAGGAGTTCGCGGGGTGCATCTGGGAACGGGCGATATTCTTGTGGAGGCCGCCGCGATCCCGAACCCTGCGACGAGCAGACTGATCGTGGTGATGGAAAATGGTCTCGGCAAGATGACGCCGGTTGCGCAATATCGTTTGCAAGGCCGCGGAGGATCGGGTGTGAAGGCCGCGCAGCTCACGGCAAAGACCGGCGATATCGTCGGCGGATCTGTGCTGCAGGACGGCGACGACGGCGACTTGCTCTGCATCTCGAAACAGGGTCAGATGATCCGCATGCGACTCTCGGATATTCCTTCGCGCGGTCGCGCGACGCAAGGCGTGATCGTCATGCGCTTAAACGCGCGCGATAAAGTTGCGACGATGTCTGTGGTGATGGAGGACAAGGAAAGCGAAGCCGCGGTGCTGGAAGCAGCGGAGGAACTGCGTGCGGAGGAGGTCGAAGAAATTAAAGAGGACGTGCAGGTCATCGAAAAGGCAGAGAAAAAAGCGCTCCGCGCTGCCAGGAAATCCGCAGCAGCGGTGGGGGTCGAGGCACCGACGGCAACGAAAGTGCAGGCGGTCATAACGGTTGCGACAAGGCCCGTGGTCAAGGTAGCTCCGGTAAAAGTCATTGCGTCGAACGTGGCGAAGAAGATCGTTGAGAAAAAGGCTGCGGCAAAGAAGCCGGCACCGAAGAAGGCAGCAAAGAAGCCGGCACCGAAGGCCAAGCCAAAGGCGAAGCCCGCGAAAAAGTCAGCAAAGAAGCGAAGGTAAGAATATCCCGCAGCCGGGACGCCGCGTCCCGGGCTACGAGAATGGCTTCCTTCGGCTTGCAAATGACTTATTCCTATATAAACTCCTTCAGCCATGAAATCCGGTATCCACCCAGCAATGCACAAAGACGCGAAGACGCGCTGCACGTCGTGCGGCACCATCTTTGCGATCCCGAGCACGGTTGCCGATCAAACAGTGGAAGTCTGCCGCATGTGTCACCCGATCTACACGGGCAAGCAGTCGAAGGATCTCAAGGGCGGCCGCGTCGAGCGGTTCCGCAAGCGTATGGCGGCGGGGAAATCAACGAAGTAAATTCTTTTACGATAACCGGGACGCGGCGTCCCGGCTGCGGTTGGGAGTGCTATACTGCATGTATGAACACGCGCCAGGGCCAATTGCTTGTGGCAATCATTGATCAATTCATCACGAGCGGGGTGCCCGTGGGGTCGAAGCAGATCATTGATCATGGCTATTTTTCGCTGTCGTGCGCGACGATCCGGAACGAGATGCAGGTGCTGGGTGATCAGGGGTTCATCGAGCAGCCCCATGTATCCGCCGGGCGCATCCCGACGGCCAAGGGATACCGCGCGTACGTGCAAGATTTTATGAAACCGTCGGTGCAAGAGAAAAAAGTGCGCGAGCGATTCGAGACGCTCCGCGAGTATTATTTTAAGCACAAAGATCAGGAGCGTGCGTTCGAGGCGGTGACGCTTCTGTCGCACATGATCTCCGATGTCGCGTTTGCGACGGTGCCGCACAAGGAGCAGGTCTATTATTTGGGGCTCGCAAATGTCCTCCGTCAGCCAGAATTTCAAACCGATCCCACGCTTGCGAGCGGCGTCGTCGAGGTGCTCGAGAGCCACTTATCTGAGCTTCTTTCGCGGATCGAAGTGGATGAGAACGTGCGCTACTACATCGGTGAAAAAAATCTCCTCCGCGAGATCCTCAGCTGCGGCATGATGGTGACGACGTACAAGCTGCGTTCCGAGGGCGGCGTGATCGGCATCCTCGGCCCCATGCGCATGGACTACGCGTATGACACCGTTGCACTCGATATGGTGGCAGGTTTATTAAGATCTTCATAAGAATTATGAAGTATGAAGTAAGAAGTAAGAGGGCATTCATTATTCTTCATTCGTCATTCTTGATTCCTTCGTATGTCAGCTGAGGAAACACAGCTACTGAGAATTCGCCCATCAACTCCAGATCTGGATGATGTAGCTGCGACACGCGGGCCGCTCATGATGGAGGCAGTCCTAAGCTCGCTCCATTCCTTGAAGGGGAAGAATGCGGAAATGTCATTGGAAATTGGCTTCACAGAGGGAAAAATCGCGCTCTTCGCGCGATCGACTCCCGCTGCTTCCGGCCTTATCGAGAGCCAGCTCTACGCGCAATATCCGGATGCCGAGATCGAGCCGGAAGTGAAGGATCCGTTTCTCACGCACAAAGGCGAGATCGTCGCGACAACGGATCTCACATTGCACGAGCCAGAGGTGTTCCCGATCAAGCGGCACCCGCAATTTATCGATCTTGCGAGTCGCAAGAACGTGGATACGATTGCGGGTATCACGTCCGCGCTCGTTCGCTATAACGAGGCGGGCATGCGTGGACATGTGCAGATCACGTTCCGATCCTTACGTGGCGGGTTTCGCAAGCGCGCGCTCAAATTTATCCCGCTCCTGACACGCGGCATCCCGAAGCATTGGACGGCGTATGCGCGGCTCTTCACAGCGGTCCACTTAGCTCGAGGTTGGCGGAGGCTCGCATTCTTTCCGCTCGATCTTCTCATGGGAGGATTTCGCGCGTGGTTTTTGACACCCAGCAAATCGACGAGCATTTCGTTCCTCACAGGCCAAGAGACGATGGAGCAGGAAATGCAGGACGAGGACGCGATGCGAAGGTCTAGCCGCACGCACGAGAAGGAGGACAACGTCATCGCTGCATCCGACAAAGTGAATCGGCTCTTGTTCGTTGCGAATGTGCGCATCAGCGTCATTGCGAAAAGTTCCCACGCGCAAGCGGCGGCAAGCAAGGTGCGCGAGATCGCGGGGAGCTTCCGCCAGTTTTCGCTGCCTCAATCCAATAGTTTCGAGGAGGGCAGAGTGCGCATCCTCGGTCACATTCCCTTGGGCTTCCAGCGTGTTCCCTACCTGCTGTCGGTCGAGGAGCTCGCGACGCTCTGGCATGTGCCGAATGTCCTCGTAAAGACGCCGAACCTCGATACTGTCACGAGCAAGAAGCTGGAGCCGCCGGTGGATCTTCCGTTGCCTGAGGAAGGAGACGAGCTCGTAACGATCCTCGGCGAGGCTGTGTTTCGCGGCCGCAGGATGCGGTTTGGCATTCGTACCGATGACCGTCGTCGCCACATGTACGTGATCGGAAAAACCGGCATGGGAAAATCCACGCTCCTCGAGAATATGATCTTCTCGGATATCCACGCGGGCAGGGGAGTGGCGGTCATTGATCCGCACGGTGATCTGATCGATGCGGCGCTTCGCGCTGTGCCGGCGTCGCGCACGAATGACGTCGTGCTCTTCGATCCCGCCGATCGCGAGTATCCGCTCTCCTTCAACATGCTCACGGCGCGTTCCCCCGAGCAGCGATCGTTTGTTGCTTCGGGCATGATGAGCGTCTTTACGAAGCTCTGGCCGGACGTGTGGAGCGGGCGGATGGAGCACATTCTCCGGAACACGTTGTTTGCGCTTGTGGAGGCGGGAGGATCGTCGATGCTCGGCGTCCCTCGCATGTTCTCCGATGCACTGTTCCGTCGGAAAGTCCTCGAGAAGGTGGCCG
>CAZUFJ010000082.1:0-7298 GCA_964619805.1 uncultured Candidatus Peribacteria bacterium
ATCGTCGCAGCGCTCTACTTGGCAACCGGACAAGATGCCGCACATGTGGTCGAGGGGTCGCTCGCAGATACTGTTGTCACAAAGAAAGGAGACTCACTCCATATTGAGGTAAAGATCCCCGCCCTCCTCGTCGGCGTCCGCGGCGGCGGAACCGATCTTCCTGCTCAAAAACAATGCTTACAGTTGCTCCTCAAAGAAAAAACATCGCTTCACCCATCGAAGCAACTTGCCGAATCCATCGGTGCCGCAGTCCTCGCGGGCGAAATCTCCCTGCTCGCCGCTCAGGCCACACAGACACTGGCAAAAGCCCATGCGAAGCTTGGACGGTAGCATTGTTTAGAGCATGTATTTGAATACCCAGTTCGCCATTTTTCGTGAAACCTCTGGATCAACAAGTGGCTCATCTCCCGTCTCGGGTTTTTCTTCTGTGACTTTTGTGGAAGCTGAGGGAGCGACCTCAGCATTTAGAGCGGGCGGAGGAATGACAACTGGTTCTCCTTCCATAAGTTCATGCTAGAACTGCCCGGGGGAAAATCAACCTTTTCCTACTCCTCTCCTAATCCTACTCCTCCCATGCTATACTCCACACCTATGGCCAATTCAGCCATCGTAGGCTTCGGCATGTATCTACCGAAGTTCCGCATTCGCACCGAAGAAATCGCGAAGCATTGGAACCAAGATCCCGCCTCGCTTTCGTCAACGCTCGGAGTTTCCGAAAAGACAGTCCCGGCCGCGGAGGAGGATAGTTTCACGATGGCGTTCGAGGCGGCACGACAAGCGATTGAAATTGCAAAGATCGAACCCGCACAAATTTCCGCAATTTTCGTCGGATCGGAATCGCATCCCTATGCCGTGAAACCAACCAGCAGCATGCTGGCCGCTGCATTGGAGCTCGATCCATTTTGTCACGCAGCGGATCTGGAATTCGCATGCAAAGCAGGAACGGCGGGGATGCAGATCGTCGATAGTTTCGTCCGAAGCGGGCAGATCCAGTATGGCATCGCCATCGGCACAGATACGGCACAGGGAAAACCAGGTGATGCACTGGAATACACAGCGGCGGCGGGTGCTGCAGCAATCGTGATCGGGCCTTCAACTGCAAAGAATGCACTCTGCAAAATTGATGCGACGATCTCATTTACAACGGACACGCCAGATTTCTGGCGCGCAAACGACGAAAAATATCCGCGTCATGCAGGGCGGTTCACAGGCGAGCCCGGATATTTCCATCACATGCGCGAGGCAATCCGCGGGATGCTCCAAACTGCGAACATGAAAACAACGGACCTCGATCACGTGGTGTTCCACATGCCGAATGCAAAATTCCCCGCGCGCATGGCCAAGGAATTTGGTTTCACGGAGGCACAAATGCGCCATGGATTCATTGTTCCGACGGTCGGCAACACCTACAGTGCTTGCTCGCTCCTTGGCCTCACACACGTCCTCAGCGAGGCAAAGAAATCCGAGAAAATCCTCCTCGTTTCGTATGGATCTGGCTCCGGATGCGATGCATTCCTGCTCACGATGCTAAAAAATGGAGTGAAATTACCCGCCGATGAACGTTCAATAGAATTTCTTTCGTACGCTGACTATTTGCGTCATACCAGTAGCGCCCTCGCCGCATGAATCGCGATATTTTCCTCACGGGCTACGGTCAGACCCGCTTCGGTGAGCTCTGGGAGAAGAGCTTGCAGGATTTAATGGCTGAAGCAACGGAGGCAGCACTCAAAAATTCTGGCATGAACCCGCTCGATATTGATTTAGTTGTCGTTGGAAACATGCTTGGGGAAACGCTTTCTGGGCAAGCACACTTGGGTGCCATCGCATCGTCACTGCTGCCACACCAACCACCGGCAATCCGCGTCGAATCCGCCTGTGGATCGGGTGCCGTGGCACTCCATACCGCGACGGCATTCCTGGAAAGCAAACGTGCGGAGACGGTGCTCGTCATCGGCGCCGAGAAAATGACGGATGCGTCGGCAGATGACGTGAGTCGCGCGCTCATGGGAGCAGCCGATGCGGAAACGGATGCAGCGTGCGGCCTCACATTCCCAGGAATTTTCGGATTAATTGCACGTCGTTACATGCACGAGTACGGGCTGACGCGCGAAAAGCTCTCGCTCGTGAGCGCGTTCCACCATGCGAATGCGGTAAAGAATCCCTTCGCGCAGTTTCGAAGCGCAGTATCGCCGGAGGCCGTCTCGAAAAGCCCACTCGTCGCGGACCCCCTACGTCTGCTCGATTGTTCACCGATCAGCGATGGAGCCGCAGCCTGCATCCTCTCGACGACGCACCGAAGCGAGATGCGTCTGGCGGCGTCGCGCCTGGGCACCGATCACGTCAGCATCGTGGATCGCGCTGAACTCACGAGCTTTTCGGCATCGAAAGACGCAATGAACCGCGCGCTTGCGGAGGCGGAGATCAAGCGCGAAGATATCGCCGCACTCGAGACCCACGATTGCTTCTCGATTGCCGCTGTCATCAATATGGAGGATCTGGGATTTGCCGAGCCGGGCGAGGGCATCCGAATCTACGAGCAGGCACTGCGCGATCGCGCGCCATTCCTCCTGAATCAAAGCGGCGGCTTAAAGGCCTGCGGGCATCCGGTTGCAGCAACAGGCGTGAAGCAACTGATCGATATTGCGCACGTTCTCAGTGCTTCAAAGTCACGCTATGGGTTGGCGCATAATTTCGGCGGAGCCGCGGCAAGCGCTGGTATTCATATTCTTGAAAATCTTGAAGCCGCTTAAATCCCATGCACTCCCCCTCCACCTACCACCGCGCGAAAACAAAGCAGAATCGCAAACTGCAACCCGGCACCGTGATTTCATTCACGATTCTCGCGCACCCGCCGAAGGCATTCGGACCCCGTCCGCGCACCATTGCCTTGATCGAGCTCGACGACGGGACGATGAC
This sequence comes from uncultured Candidatus Peribacteria bacterium, assembly GCA_964619805.1. Classification (GTDB taxonomy): domain Bacteria; phylum Patescibacteriota; class Gracilibacteria; order Peribacterales; family Peribacteraceae; genus 2-02-FULL-52-16. Next base: position 2,917 of record CAZUFJ010000082.1, read on the forward strand.
GCTCGGACACTTGCTCGCCGATCATCCAAGCATTGGCCAGCACGTGCACCCGCGCATGCGACTCTCGCATGTGACTGCGGAAAAACTCCGCATCTACGATGTCGCGTACGAAGCAATCGCAGAGGTACCCGCAATCCTCAAGAAAGAATTCCCCGGCTACATTCTGGCACTCACGGGGCCTTCGGGCGTTGGGAAGACGACCGTGAGCCGCCTGCTCGCGAAGGGGTTCCACGGATACACGGTCAATGTGCCGATCCTCACGACCAGGAAACCGAAATCGGGCGACGAAGGCGAATACATCTACGCTTCTGAAAAAGAATTCGATGCATTGAAGAAGAAGGGCGCGATCGTGGCGGAAACGGAGATACCCTCCGTAGCGGAACGCCGCCGCTACGGCTATAGAGCTGCGGATATCGAGGCAATCTGGCGCGAAGGAAAATTGCCAGTCGTTATCACCGAGATGCATTTGCTCCAGGAACTTGCAGCGCACTACGGCCGCCGCTCCATCCTCTCGTTCGGTTTGTTGCCCCCCGGCCGCAGCCGCCGCGTCATGCTGTCACAATTGCTGCATCGTCTTCGCGCACGCGGTCGCGACAGCGAAGCACACATTGCAGACCGGCTCAAAAACGCCGCACGCGATCTGGCATTCTTCACCGAGCGCAAGGATCTGTTTGACCACCTGGTCGTGAATGAAAACCTGGAAACGGTGATGGACAGTTTCCGCAAACGCCTGCCGGACGCACAGAAACCATAGGAGAAAAGCTGCGCGCGTCCCCGTGCGCAGTCGGGACCTGCCTGCTCCTCGAGTCTGAGCCTCGGAGCCAGAGACCGTCAGGTAGGCGGCCGCAGCTACGACAACGACGGAGATGACGGAGAAAAAGTTTGTCAGAAAAAGCCTTCGAGCTTACGATAGAAATCGTCTTTCCGCTTATTCCTATGACACTGCGAACTCACGACAACAACGGAGGAGGAGAGGATGACGATGACAAGAAAAAGGAGGAAACCGAGAGCAAGCCGGGAGAATACGACCACGGCGACCAGTTAGAGCGCGCGGGCAAGGGAAACGATGCGGTGGAAGATCCCATTAGCTGAAGAGCTGCGCGCGTCCCCGCGCGCAGTCTTCAGCCGCAGCTATTCTGCAATATCCGTGTCTGTCGTCCGCGATGGGCCCGTGCCGTTGTCGCGCTTCGTTCCTTCCTTCGCTTGTCGCAGCATCTCCAGCCTTGCATTCAGCGTCCTCGGCAGCACCTTGTTCTGCGTTCGTGACCGAACTAAATCATTGATGATGCCAGTGCGCGTGGCGCCGTGGAAGCGGTTACCCGCGAGTGAGACGCACAACTCATAGAAGCCCTTTACGTACTCCTTCAAGCTCTCCGGGCATGTGCCCGCGCGCTCGTAGCGGCGAAGCAGCAAGCGATCCTGGTCGGAAACCTCTTTGATCGTGAGCTGCAACGTGCTCGACTTCTGCGGGGTGGGCGCTGCCTCATGTTTCTCCTCAAAGTAGAAATCAATTGTCTTCGGATCATTCACATTCGGGACCGGAATATTTTCCTCACCTTTCTTCGTGCGCTCCAAGTAGCGACGCGTCGCCTCATAGAAATTACGTGCGCGTGCGCGGCGATCCGTGGAATCCTCCTTCGCGGACTTCTGGATCTCGGTCATGCTCTGGCGACTGTTGCTGCCCGTGAGCGCATCCTGCGTGAGTGGAAGCGAGGTAACGGCGACCAGCAATGCAGCTGTCCACGTCGCGTACGTACCGAAATGGTTCTTCATGTGTGTATTGGGGAATTACCTAGATATTATACTACTTTTTCTATTTTAAAGCAATCCTACAGCTTTCCGCACTTTCTCCATCGTTGTCCGTGCCTCCTTGGATGCCTTTGCAGCTCCTTTTTGGAGAATTTCTGCGACATCCTTCGGTTTCTTTTCAAGCTTCTCGCGCTTCGCACGCATCGGTGTAAACACATCCGCATACGTTTCGAAGAGGCGTTTCTTCGCATCGCCGTAGGAAATTCCTGCGCGATATTCCTGCGCGAGCTTCGAAGCTTCTGGCCCCGTGAGGAAGAGCCTATGAATTTGGAAGATCACGCAGTTATCCGGATCTTTTGGGTCATTTGCTCCACGCGAATCGGTCTTGATGCCCATGATTGCCTTTTGGATCGCCTTCTCGTCACCAAACAGCGGAATGACATTCCCGTAGCTCTTGCTCATTTTCTGGCCGTCCGTGCCGGGAACCACTGCGACATCTTCACGTATCTGCGGCTCTGGCAGAACAAATGTTTCTCCAAACGTGTTATTGAATTTCATCGCGATATCGCGCGTCATTTCCAGATGCTGTTTCTGGTCTTTCCCGACGGGAACCACGTTCGCCTGGTACAGAAGGATATCCGCAGCCATCAGAACCGGGTATGTAAAAAGCCCAACCGTCGCGGGGATCCCCTTCTCCACCTTCTCCTTGTAACTGACCGCACGCTCCAGTAATCCCATTGGTGAGACTGTCGAGAGGATCCAGGCAAGCTCCGTATGCTCCGGAACATCCGACTGGTTGTAGATCACTGCTTTTTCGGGATCGAATCCGCACGCGAGGTAATCAAGAATCGTATCGAGCTTCAGTTTTTTCAATTCCTTCGGATCATGAACTGTTGTGAGTGCGTGAAGATCGGCGATGAAGTAAAAACTCTCATCCGCTTCTCCGACATGCTGAAGGTTCGGCTTCATGGAACCGAAATAGTTTCCCAGATGCAGAGTTCCCGATGGTTGAATACCAGATAAGACGCGCATGGCGGGATCATAGCAGACCCTACGATGCATCCCGGAGCTTTTTGAGCGCCGCCTCAAATGCTGCCGGTAGCGGCGCCTCTATGACAACCTTCTGCTTTGTATAAGGGTGCACGAAGGTCAGGCGCGTCGCGTGGAGGAAGAACTTGCGATAGTGGAATCGCTTCGTAAATACGTCATTCATTTTTTGATTTCCGTAGAGTGGATCTAAGAAAATCGGGTGCGCAATCGCCGCGAAATGACGACGCAATTGGTGGTGACGCCCACGGACAAAACTTGCCTCGGTATACGTTGCAAACGTATCGAACACCTCGAGCACCCGGTACTTCGTTTCCGCGGACACAAGCTGCTTCGTCATGCGCGAAGGCAGCGGCGCGCGGATCGCACCGACCTTGAGCGGGAGCACGCCCGTGACGATCGTCTTATATGTCTTTTCCATCTCGAGCGACTGCTCCTCGGCACCCGGCATCATCGCCGCGAGCGCCCCCTTTGTGCGTGCGAAAAGAACGATGCCCGACGTATCGAAGTCGAGACGGTTCACCGGCCGAATGCCCGGATAGTCTTTGCGAAGAAAATCGAGCAGCGGCAATTTGCCGATCGGCCCTTTGCCACGGACGACCAATTCGCCCGAAAGCTTATGGACGGCGAGGAAATGCTCGTCCTGAAAGAGGATGCGTTTGGGGTCGATCACGTTCGCACATTACAGAACAACTCATTGATAATCATCTTCAAAACGTCGGTCTGTTACATCGCCGTAATCGTGAAGCGAGTTTGTGGCACCAGAGAGATTCCTGCGAGTCGTGGAAACCCTAGAATTCAGAAGTTCATCAGCCTCAAAACGCCTATCAGTCACATCTCCGCCGTCATCAATCAACTCAACTGTTTTCTCAGGATTGCCGGTAGCATTCTTTTCTGGATCGAACATGTGCGCATTGTAAGAAGATAAACAGAAAATGTCAAGTTTCCCTAACACATCACAAATCTAGCAGCACTGCCGCGATCCATGGGAACGCAACCGTCACATCGCTCTGGATGATCTGGTAGTAGCTCTTGGTCGAGAGCTTGTCCCACGTGATCTTCTCCTTGCCGCCCGCACCGGAGTACGAGCCATAGGACATCGGCGAGGAACCGATCTCGATGAAGCCCGCCCAGTCGCGCACCTTGCCGCTGTATTGCAGGTCATGCTTGAGTGATGGAACGACGCAGATCGGGAAATCGGCTGCGATGCCGCCGCCAAGCTGGAGGAATGCGATCGGACTATCTTTGGATTCCTCCATATACCAATCATAGAGGGATGTGAAATATTCGAGACCCGTCTTCATGATGTTCGGATCGAGTACGACGCTCTTATCTTTGCGATATTTTCCACCGTACGTGTAGCTCGCAAAAATATTGCCCATCGTGGAATCCTCGAAGCCCGGAATCACGATCGGAATATTTTTCTCATAGGCCGCATACGTCCAGCAGTCACTCGGGTTCGCCGTCGGGTCCGGTTTGATGAGCCCCTCGGCAAAGAGCCTACGGAAGTACGTGTGTGGGAAATAGCGCTCCCCTTTCTTTTGCGCGTCCTTCCACATCTTGAGCAGGTGCGGCTCCATGATGCG
>CAZUFJ010000083.1:0-6658 GCA_964619805.1 uncultured Candidatus Peribacteria bacterium
CGGACGTGAACGCCTTTCGGGATGTAGAGGAACGTTCCGCCGGACCACACGGCTCCGTGTAGAGCGGCGAACTTATGATCGGTATTCGGCACGCATTTCATGAAATATTTTTTGACGAGTTCGGGATGCGCGTGCACGGCATCGTCCATATCCAGAAAAATCACTCCGAGGTCTTCCCATTCTTTTTTCAGATTGTGATAGATCATGTCCGATTCATATTGCGCACCGACGCCGGCGAGGACTTTCCGTTCTGCGTCGGGAATCCCAAGCCGGTCGTAGACTTTGCGGATCTCTTCGGGAACCTCACCCCAATCATTCGTATTCTCCGCTCCGGACTGCGCGTAGTAGATGATGTCATCGAGATCCAACTGACTGAGATCGGCGCCCCAGGTGGGCAACGGCTTCTCGTGGAAGATTCTGAGCGATTCCAGCCGATGCTCGAGCAGCCACGCGGGTTCTTTTTTATCGGCACTGATGCGCCGAACCAACTCTTCACTTAGGCCTTTCTTCACCCCGTCGGTGTAGGGGGAGGGGTTGGCGTCGTCGAACGTGGAGCGATTCAATGCAGCAAATATCTCACCCTCTTTTGAGGGAACCTGAGGCCGCTTGTCGGCCGACTTGTCTCCCATAGCTTTAGCGGAGGGAGAAGCGCCGGAGCGCGAAGACTGGGAGAAGATGGGGGTGGAAGACATTGAGGTGGCAGTATAGAGAATGTGCTTATGAAAGCGATTTGATTTACAGTATTTGCATGAATCCAGAACGCGCTGCTAGTGGGATGGCCTTAATACGAGTATTAAAATATTTATGGAATAATAAAGAGGCCACTGAGAAAGCAATTAAAGTTGAATGCAGTATTGAAGAATATGAATTCGGTCACTTACATGAGGTTCAAAAGGTTTTTTTTAACAATTGGAAATCAGTTCAAGATCAAGATCATCGAGAAGCAAAATACGTTCTTACGGCAGAAGGTGCCGCGCTTTTTTTGAACTATCAGAGTTTGGAAGTTGCAACAAAATCACTTCGTAGTACTCGAAATTGGGCAATAGCCGCCATCTTTATTGCTCTGATAAGTACTTTGATTTCGTGGCACTTCGCGAATCAAAGCGATCGCCAAAGTAAATCCTGGGAAAATCATGAAACACAATTATTAGAAGAAATTCGTGATGCGATTAAGCCCCAAAAATAAGTTAGGATAGAGGCCATAGCCGCTACACTATCTTGGTCATGTTTCGCCGCCTCCGTACCGCCTGGCGTATCTACAGAACGTCGCTGAGTGATCGGCGGACGCCGTTCCTGGCAAAGGCTCTCCCCTGGATGAGCCTGCTCTATCTGATCTCACCCATCGATTTGATCCCCGACGTGATCCCTGTACTCGGACAGATGGATGACATCGCGATCATCATTCTCTTCTGCCTGTGGGCGCTGCGGTTGATTCCAGAAGACCTGAAGCGCGAGGTGCGGAAGAAGGATGTGATTGATGTGGAGGCGAAGTAGTTCCTCGTACGTTGACGGCGAGCTTGTCCCGAGTGAGTCGAGGGGCCGAGACTATTGAGATTGATCCCTCGTACGAAATTGCTGCTGCAATTTCTACTCGGGATGACAGGCTCCCCTGATCCACTACGCCTCGCTACGCTCCGCTTCGGCGGAGCTACTCGACGACGGCTTACTTCACAATCGGATCCCGAGTAGAAAACCGCCGAGCGGTTTTCGTAGCGAGGGGCTTTTCCCAAAACACTGTTGTCATCCCGAGTAGCTCGCGTCGCAACGCGAGCGTACGAGGGGCGGGTAGCTCGCCCGCGGGCGAGCGTACGAGGGATATGCCCCGAAGCATTGACCGTACAAGGGGCGCTTCGCGACTCAAAAAGACAATGTGTCGCAACGCGAGTGTACGAGAGACGGCTGCTCGATCACCGTTCTAGACAGAAACACACCTCTTCCCATATCGCCCACTGCAAAGTGGCAATTGTTGCACTGATTTTTCTTTTATTCCGTGGTGGGAACTTTTTCTTCGAAAAAACCTTCAAAGCTGTTCTATCCCCTCTAATCAATGCTTCCTTCTTACTCTTACTCCACGCTTTTAATGTTTTTTCGACTGCAATCGCATCGCGAATATCAACAAAAACTATTGAATGCACCAATTCCACGGGACGGCGGTCGTGGGTATAAGCACCCTCGTTAATCCCCTCAGCGTGTTCTTCCAGCCTTCGCTCCAGATTATTAGTCACCCCAACATATACACTCCCATCCCCACACCTCAACATGTACACGAAATATTTGCGCATGGCCCCACGCTACGACCGATCGATACTGTTGATGAGACACCCCTCAAAAGGTCGCTTTTTCAAATTGCATGATTTTCTCTTCCGCAAGAGCAAATCGACCGTTCCAAACCCCCATGGAACAGCTACTCCTGTGCGTAAAGAATACTTGACATTCTCTTGAAATCGCGTACCATCCCTCTCACCCTTTCCTCTATGCCCACAGCCACCACGAAGACCCCCGTGAAAACCGCCCAGAAGCCCACTCTGCCTCCGACCGTTCGCATGCAGCAGGAAATGATGGTCATGCGTGAAACGGACCAGTGGATGACGGAGCATTACAAGAGTCGTTCCTAAAAAAGGTCGCTGGGTGGGTTACGCCCAGCGACCTGCTCGCCGCCCAGAGTAGGGGGAGGCAAGACTCCCGTCCTCAACCCCTGCGACGGGGGGAGGTCGATACGGACATTGTAGCAATTTTGTTATACTCCTCTCCTATGAGCATGTTGCAAGATGTCTCCGTCGGCATGAAGGAGCACGGCATGTACCTGAAGTCACTCGGTGTCACGGGCTCATACATGGTTCCGCGCTGGAAGTTCTTCGAAGAGATCGCGGAGAATATTCCCGCCGAGACCGGGGTGATTTTGGAGTTGGGCGCGGGAACCGGGCGGCTGATGGACGTCGTGATCAGGCAGAAGAAATTGCTCGCGGATGGCGGCCTCTGTATCGCCGTCGACTGCAACACGGAATCGATGGACTTCATTCGGGGCAACCGTCCACATCTTGTCGCCGATCCCCGCGTCCATCTGATCACCGACTTCGCGCAGAACATTGAACCGGAGCTGACGAAATTACTGAACGGACGGAAGATCGATGTGACGGTCGTGAGCATTCCGCACACCTTCCTCTCCTGGCCGGACGTTGACCGCATTTGGAAGATCGTCACGGGTCTCTCGACGGAATCAGGCATCGGGATTCTCTACAATGTCACCAGGCGCCGCACGGTAATGCAACAGCACTGGAAAACGGTGCGTACGTACGATACATGCTGCGCTCACTACGGTCTTCCGCCCGAATTTGAAGTTAATATTGGAGTGGGGCCATTGTCATCCCGAGTAGCCCAGCACCCTTCGGAAAGGGTGCGGGGCGTATCGAGGGATGAAGTCAATATTGGAGTGGGACCTGTCCTCAGATGATCCTTACGCGGCAACCGCAAGTTGCTCCAATGCCTGTTCGATTTTGGGAAACCAGTGGGCATGTTCTTTGGCGCAGTGCTTCTTCCAGCGTGCGATGACGCTCCTGCCCAGCTTCACCGCACTCTCTACTTCAGTGACTACTCCGGCTCGCTTCCGCCAGGGAATCGAGACTGTATCAAGCGTGCGGGTCAGCGCGACGAACCTTTCCAGTGTCCGAAGGACCGAATCGAGGAGAAGATTTTCACGGCGGACGTCGATGTCGTACCAATCGAAATCGTCGTAGAAATCGAGAATGCCTTCGAGCAGAGTCTGTGCCTTCTGGTACACGATGGTGAGATTCGCCCACGATTTCTCGTTGAGAGAGCCGTGTTCCACGGCATTCGCGGCGATGAGGTCGCAATCGCGCCGGAGGATGAAGAACCCCTCGCGCGTCGTAAAGAACGCATTCTGGAACGCCAATGTATGAACGTGATAGATCGCGGTCTCCTGCTTCTGCGACACCAACTTGCTGATGAATACCGCCAGAACGAAGAATCCGAGCGTTGCCTCCCCCGCCGCAAGCACTTTTGAAAAACCGAGAGGAATGAGATCGCCGTAACCGAGCGTCGTTGCGGTGATGACGCTGAAGTACGTCGCATTGCCGAAGCGTACCCACCAGTCCCCCTCCCCAAGCACAAGAACGCCCTGGCTGGCGTCGTACGCGCTCAGGACAAAATACGCGCACGCGAAGCCAAGAATCATCGCGAGCCAAAGGATGAACAGGACACGCGCCGAGAACCCGGCCAATCGCTCGAGAAGCCGGACCGGAGAAAGTCTCTGAGTGTGAGGGCTGAGCATCGGCGGCAGTATACCGTGCAACCCCGAAAGATTCATTTCGCCGGAACATTCACAACGCGCCACGCGTGCCCGGTCGCCTGCAGGAATTTCTCGATGCCCTCATGAGAGATGCAGAGCGTCGCCGTATTCACGAGCGGGTGGCAGCAGACGGCATCGGCGTTCCAGACGGCTTCGTCGATGAAGACTTCGACCGCATGTGCGGTGTCGTTCACGAGGCCGAGAAGCGTGACGGATCCCGGCTCGACACTAAGGTATGTCTTCAGGCGATCCGGTGAGGCGAACGACAATTTTTGAACATCGAAAATTTTCTTCAGCGCCTTGATATCAACTTGTTTTTCATGACCAACGGTGACGAGGAAGTGACGCTTTCCCCTCTCATCACGAAAGAAAAGATTCTTCGTGTCCTTGCCCGGCATGGGAACAGTTCTGAGTTCGCTCGCCTGTTCGCATGTGAAGACGGCGGGATGGTCGAAGCGTTGGTATGGGATACCGTGATCATCAAGGAAGGAGTAGATGTCCATGCTCCGGATGCTATCAGAGCTTTCAATTCATATGTGGGTCATCTCTATAGATCCTTTTCCGACGGTAATCCTCAGAAGGAATTAAGAATAAAGAATGAGGAATGAAGCTTTATTCTTTATTCTTAATTCCTAATTCTTCGTCGTTGAAATGAGAACGTCACCAAAGCTCGTACGTAAGAGTAACTTGCACCTGTACCTCCTGCTCTCCCGCCGGGAGCGGCGTCGGCGCAACATCCATCGCTTTGGACTCCATTGCCATCGCACCGCGGCCGTACATGACGGGAGGGATGTATCCTCCGCCTTCGCTGAAGTTTTTGAGTTTCCCGAGCGTCATACCGAGCTGCCGCGCGAGGAGAACGGCCTTAGCCTGCGCCTGATCGATCGCTTCCTGTCGGGCTTCTGCGCGCGATTTTTCGGGATTATCGACGATGAAGCTGACGCCTCCCGCCTGGTTGGCTCCGGCATTGGTCGCGGCGGCGAGAACGTCGCTCACGATATCGAGGTCGCGGACTTTCACACGCAAGCTCTGCGACGCGTCGAATCCGCGCATGACCTGCGTACCGTCCTTCCAATCGTACGCAGGATTGAGTGAGAGGCCTTCGGTGCGGATATCTTTTTCGGGTACGCCCGCCTTCTTCACGGCATCGAGAATCGCCGTCATGCCCTTGCCGAGTCGATCCATCGCGGCTTTCGCCGTCGGCTGGCGCTGGATCTGGATGCCGAAGCTGAGTTCTGCGATATCAGGAGCGGCATTCGATTTGCCCTCACCGCTGACCGAAATGAGGGTGGGCGCGATGTCTTTCACTTCGATCTTTTTGCCATAGACGTAGAATCCGCCGCCGATGGTGATGGCAAGCAAAACAACGAGGGGCATCCAGAGAGGTGGTTGAATCTGAAGCGTGCGGCCAGAGGCCCCGAGCGAAGTTGAGGGGGTGTCGTCCATAGTGAAGAGGTGAAAGAAGTAGAGGAAGACTAAAAGTATAACGGATGAAGAGAAAGAAAGTTACATCCTTCTCATAATTCTTAATTCTTAATTCTTAATTCCTCAATGCCATACTTCGCATACCCCCTCTTCTCCAATTCACGAGCCAATTCTTTTCCGCCGCTCTCCACGATCTTCCCCTGCACCATCACGTGCACGTGATCGGGTTCGACGTAATCGAGTAATCGCGCGTAGTGCGTGACAATCACGGCGGAAAATGTGGAGGACCTCATTGCATTGATGCCCTCTGCAACAGTCTTGAGAGCGTCAATATCAAGACCGGAATCCGTTTCATCTAAGAGTGCAACCAGCGGCTGCAGCATCGCCATCTGCAGAATCTCCGCTTTTTTCTTCTCTCCTCCGGAGAATCCCTTGTTGAGGAAACGTTCGGCGAAGGCACTGTCCATATGCAAGGTCCTCATCTTCTCGTCGAGCGATTTTTTGAATTTGATGGGCGAAATGATCTTCGGTAGGGAATCGCGGACCGTTGATTGTGCTTTGTACGCTGCGAACAGAAAACTCCTGAGCGTGACGCCCGCGATCTCTTTGGGATACTGAAACGCCAGGAAGAGTCCGCGCACGGCGCGATCGGATGCGGGCAGTGCGAGCAGATCAGCACCGAGAAGCGTCGCGGACCCCTTCGTCACTGTATATTTCGGATGCCCCATGAGTGTATTCACGAATGACGATTTTCCGGATCCGTTCGGGCCCATGATTGCGTTTACTTCTCCTTCCTTGATTTCAAGGTCTATTCCTTTGAGTATTTGGATGCCGTCAACAGACACGTGAAGGTCTTTTATTGTAAGGTTTGCCATAATTGGTAACTTCCTTTCTTTTGGTTATAACTTTTATTTCTTAAATTATATT
>CAZUFJ010000084.1:0-5544 GCA_964619805.1 uncultured Candidatus Peribacteria bacterium
CTGAAGATCCCCATGATCGCGGTGAACGATAACAAGACGAAGCATTTGATGGATAACTACTACGGGACGGGCCAGTCGACCTTCGACGGCATCCTGCGTTCCACGAACCTCCTGATCGCCGGCAAGACCGTGGTGATCCTCGGCTACGGCAGTTGCGGGAAAGGCGTCGCGATGCGCGCCAAGGGCCTCGGGGCGCAGGTGATCGTGACCGAAGTGGATAACTTCGCCGCTTTGCAGGCCATGATGGACGGGCATCGCGTGTTGAAAATGGAAGATGCTTCCACGATTGGCGAGCTCTTCATCACCGTCACGGGCAACCTGCACGTGATCCGCTGGGAGCATATGGAGAGGATGAAGGACGGTGCGGTCCTCGCGAACTCCGGGCATTTCGACTGCGAGCTCGATCTTGCGACGCTCGAGAAGAAGGCCCGCCGCAAGCGCCGCGTCCGCCATTACTTGGATGAATACCTGATGACCTCCGGGCGCGTGATCTACGTCGCCGGCGAAGGCCGCCTGGTGAACCTCGCTTCAGCGGAAGGACATCCCAGTGAAGTGATGAGCCTCAGCTTCTGCGGCCAGGCTCTCGCCTGCGAGTACCTGGTGAAGAATAAGGGAAAACTGAAACCTGAAGTAATCACTCTGCCGCCCGAGATTGATGACACCATTTCCGCGTATCAGCTCGCGACGATGGGCATCGGGATTGATGAACTGACGACGGAGCAGAAGAAGTACTTGGCGAGTTGGCAAGAAGGGACGTAACCATTGTCATCCCGAACCTGCGGCAGGCAGGTAGCTCGTCGTGGAGCGGCGAGCGTAACGAGAGATCACTCCACTCTGAACAAACGGTAGAGCGTCTCAAATGCGAGTTTTGCGTGTTCTTCGGCAACATAGAGGGTCAATCCGGTATAGGTTGACGAGACTTCGATCAAGTTGATGCTCTGGAGCAGAAGCTGCTGCAGAACGAAGCAAATGATGCCGGGAGTCGACAGATACAGTCTCTCGTCGAACGTCAGTCCCAATGCCGCCAACTTATCCTGATGATGCTTGGGCTTTTGCGGGACAAATTGTTTTACCTGCGGCGTATGCGCGGTATCGAGCAACATTGTAATCTCCTGAAGACCCTCACAGATCGTGATGTACGCGTTGTCTTTCTGTAACGCGACGAACAGCTTGCTCACTTCTTGATGCACTTCTTTAGTTTTCGTATAGGTGTAGATCGAAAGACCCGTTTGTATGGTGATATTTTTGATGCGTACCTGCTCCCGTTGCGGAGTGTGTGTTTTCATCGTGCGCTGCAGACGTGAGAGCGCCATCAGAATCGCGCCGTCTTTCACTTCTTTTTTCGCACGGATCTCGATCTGCGGACGGAGCTCTCTGCTGAGACTTGAAAGATTGAGAAGTTTTCGTTGAAGACCGAATTGAAGAAACGGACTGTCCGCAATCAGTTCTTCGAGGATGTCCGTAAGTGTGTGCATGTTGTAATTATAACAAAAAATTTACATTTTTATAAATTTAATAAGTAAATTGTACATATGCGCTGTTTATACAGAGGATGCCCGCCTGTGCGATTTTTCGCATTGCAGTGATTTCTCTCGAAACCATGAATACTGTCGTTCAAAAATTCGGGGGCACATCCGTCGGCAGCGCCGACATCATTCGACATGCGGGCAACCGTGTGCAGGATGCGCGGAGCGGAGGAGACAACGTTGCCGTTGTCGTATCCGCCGCGAACACGACCGATAACAAAAAAGATGGGACGACAACGCGGTTAACTGAGTTGGCGGATATTGCCTTTAAGACTGACTCGACGTTAAAAAGAGAAGTGAATCCTCGATTGCAAACACTGCTGAGATCATATGCGAACATTATTGATCAACTCGGATTACCTGCGGAAATGTTGGATCCTCATGCGGATCGTCTTTATGCATTATTGGGAGCGAACAGCGGCGAGGTGCGATCCGCCAATGGCACGAAAAATCACGAAAGTATGAACGAACGTCGGGTGATCGCGTGGGGAGAAGAAGCGATGGCTGACATTTTTGCCCGCTCACTGGTTGAACGCGGCATGGATGCGGTAGTCGTGGATTCCAGGACGCTGATTTCGATGCAAACCAAGAACAACAGCCGTGTATCTCGCGTGGATCTTCCTCAAACATATCAACAGATCGCAGCGCTATTGCCTGATCTGATACGACAAGGAAAGATTCCGGTGATTCCCGGTTATTACGGAGCGGATAAAGCCGGAAATACGATGCTGATGTCACGTGGTGCGTCGGATTTTACCGCCTCGCTTATCGCGGCAGGCTTGGATGGCGGAACCGCGACTGCTTTCACACATGCACAAGTCGATCTTTGCAAAGAAGTTCCAGGAGTGCTGAGAGCCGATCCCCGACTGATCAACAATCCGCCATCAATATCAAATGTTTCGCACAGGGAAATCTTTGCACTCGGCAAAGGCGGTTCTCAGGTTGTCCATCACGAGGCAATGCAACCCTTGTGGAAGGGCAGAAGTAGGCCCATCAACATGAGAATCGTTGAAACGCAAAGCGGCAGGAGCGAAACACTGATTAGCGGAGAAAGAACGCCCGGTTTAAAAGCCATATCGTCCAGAAGCAATCTTCGCGTGCTGCGTGTCACAGGACCGGACATGGAGGATGCGACCGGAGTATTTGCAACGATTGCCAAAGATTTAGCACACTACAATGTTCTGGACGCGGGTACGGAGAACGCCTCAATGTCCATAAGTGTTGACGGGTTCCTGAATGAAGTTGACGCGGATAAAGTGCGTCGCCAATTGCCGGGCTGTGAAGTAGAGGTAATACCGGATTGTGCGTCAATCGTTCTTGTGGGGAACCATATGCATGACGCCGTTCACGCACTTATGTCCACGGCCAATGATTCCATACATTTCCCCACGGGAGGTCCGAACAGTTTTACGGTGGTTGTGCCGAAAAATATGGCCGAGCAACTTGTACGAACGGTCTACCAAAAAGCGTTTTGAATTGCAGCGCGTTCGATACGTTGTATTAGGAGTTTCCGGCAACAATAGGCACCCCCTTTAAATTCATGCGCTCCATCATTTGTTCACGGAATGACTGATTCAACATCATGAATGCAAACATCAGATCGGGCATTTGCTCTGCGGCAAAAGGCGCATCGATGCTCGTGAGTTTGCCATTATTATGACCGGAATCGTCCCATGGCCGGGCCTTCGTTACTTTCGGAGGAGCTGATGAGCGGCCATCGGAGTAGTAGGGGAACCGCGTCGGATTTTTCATTGGCATGAGTGCAGCATGCCTCCGGCAAAAGCAAAGTCAATGTCCTTCCCGACCAGTACATCAATTTTCCTCTTCCATAAGCCAAAAAGTTGTTACATCGCGGTAAAACGGTTGCATGTGCGCTCAACGTGTCTAGAATCGCGGAAATTTCTTCCCACCACTGTTCTATGGAAACTACTATCACAACATTTCAGACTCCGAAAGGCACCAGGCGACTTGATGAACATGGAGAGGCTGTCCGCCAACCTGGTGAGCAAGAAGTCATTGATAATCCGAATGGGAGTTATGTTCTTGATATGACCGCAAAGGAACGAGCAGAACTTGCAGCAAAATTCGCTAAGCGAAGGCCTGGCAAGTAATTTTATTCCTTTTTTGTGAACTCCCCTACCCATACCTTCGATCTTCTTTTCACGGAGGCAGACGATACCACACTGAGCATGTTCCTTCTGCAGGCTGATGACGCGGATGATTTGCCTGATCTCCTGACGAGACTTATCGAGCAACAAAGAGAGTTAGGCGGAGTACGCGATATCGTCAAAGGATAGCCAGGAAAGGAAGGACTATACTGGGCAATATGGACAACTCCCGCCTCGCCCAACTCCTCCGCCAGATCGCGGCGCTGCTCGATGAGCAGGGCATTCTCTTTAAGCCTGCCGCGTACCGAAAGGCTGCCATGACGGTGGAGCAGTATGCGGGAGATATTTGCGCGGTGAAGGACGTGAAAGAATTGAAAAAGCTCCCCGGTATCGGCGAAGCGATCGCCGCGAAGATTCATGAGTACTGTCAGCATGGCCGCATCAAGCACCTCGATGACTTGATGGCGGAACAGGGTGGCCTCTCCCCCGCTCTGATGGAGATCGAAGGACTCGGGCCCAAGCGCGTGCGAATTCTCCAGCGCGAGAAAGGCATCAGCACAGTCAACCAGCTGATCGATGCCGCGCAGAAGGGGCAACTGAAGGGGCTGCCGGGATTTTCGGACGTGATGGAGAAGAAGATTCTGGAGAATGCCGGGCGCGTCGAGGAACGGGTGAAGCGCTTTCCATTGGAGGAAGTGAAGGTGGACGCCGAGCGGGTGCTCAAGACGATCCGCGAGGTCCCGGGCGTCGAGCGCGCGGAGATTGCAGGATCGTACCGGCGGGGGAAACCTACAGTTGGGGACATCGACATTCTCGTAGTGACAAAAAATCCCGCAAAAATCTCCGAAGCCATCGCCACCCTCCCGATCGTCCGCGATGTCGTCGCGCATGGGGATAAGAAGCTCTCCTTTGATGTCATCCTGAGCGGAGCGAAGGATGAACAGAGATTGCGCGTGGACGTCCGCTTCGTGAAGAAGGACCAGTGGGGCTCAGCTCTCCTCTACTTCACCGGCGATAAGGAGCACAATATCGCGCTCAGGAAGATCGCCATTCATAAAGGATGGAAACTGAGCGAGTATGGATTGTTTGCGGGGGAAAAAGTCATAGCGAGTAAAGAGGAGAAGGATATTTATGAGAAACTGGGGCTTTCGTGGATGGAACCGAAGGAGAGAACGGGGGTTTTGCCCCCAACGGGGGCCCCTTTGGGGCCCGATCCGTCGGGGCGCGGCCCCGCCGCGATCGATCCGCTGCCATTCTGATATATACTCGCGCGTGGAGAGATGGCCGAGTGGTCGCCCACCTTCGCCCCTCGACTGCGCCCCGTACCAGCGCTCATTCATCTATCGCACATGGAAGGGTGGCCGAGTGGTTGAAGGCGCACGACTCGAAATCGTGTAGACCCTCAAAGGTCTCGAGGGTTCGAATCCCTCCCCTTCCGCCATTGCCATAGAGAGCGCTTGGTACGGGGCTCGAAATCGCGTAACCCCCACAAGGGGTTCGAGGGTTCGAATCCCTCTCTCTCCGCCATTCGACTCGGCCCTGCGAGGCCTCGCTCATGGTCGTCGCGCTTCGCGCTCCGGCCATTCTTGCTGTACACGACGACCGAGGCGAATGACCCCGAGCGGAGCCCCGAGCTTGTCGAGGGGCGAAGTCGAAGGGGCCCCGTTTGTTTTGGGCCGAATGGACCCTGAAGAAAAAGATGCTGCAGACATGGCAACAGACGTAGAAGGTGGTATGAATGTCTTGCTGAGCGGGATTGACGAAAAATACTTTCAAGGGACTGTTTGCATTTGTGATTTCCGCCAAGAAATGCCCTGTTTCAGCTTCATGAAGAGAAAATAATCGCATCATCGTGGAAAAGGAAGGAAAGCCGGTTTTGTCGAACGTGTAAGAATTTCGCCTTGCAGGGC
>CAZUFJ010000085.1:0-3236 GCA_964619805.1 uncultured Candidatus Peribacteria bacterium
CCACGGCGTTCGCGAACGCGCATGGCTGCGGGGTCTTATAACCCTAATTGCTTGCGAATATCTTGCACCTGGCTCTGCTCCTCCTGCTTCGCACTCTTCTGGATCATGAGTGCTTGGAGATCCTTCCAATCCTCCGCGTGCTTCTGCTCCAGCTTCATGAGCTGCAGCAGGTGTTTTGGGGAAAGTTCGCCAAACTTGCGCCGCTCTTCCTCCAGAATTTTCTGGAGCTCATCGATCTGGAATTGCGAAAGTTTCGGCATCGCCTGGATGATCCTCCATTTTTCATCGCGCGTGAGTGAGATGCTGCCGCGAAGGAGCGTCAAGAATTTCTGCTCGTCGAACATCGTCTCCGGATGCGCCGGGATTTGGATATTGCCATTCGTGAGTGACGCCGTAATCGTGCCGAAACGGTAGCTGCCTACTTCGCCGAGGATGCGTATGTCCTCGTCGTCATACCCCATGTCCTTCGTCGCTGCCGTTCCCGGCGGCGGAGGCGGTGGGCCCGCATCCTGCGGAGGAACCGTTCCGTCGCCCTGGTCACCCTGACCCGGAGGGGGTGGCGGAGGAGGTGGAGGAGCCGAGAAGACCTGCGTCGGATCAAGGCCGCCCGTCGGCACCGGATCACCGGGCTTGGGGAGCGGGTTTCCTGCGCCTGCTGTAACGTCACCTGCCATACGAGGGAAGTCTAGCAGCAGAAAAGTTGCTGACAAGGCGAGAACGTTAGGCGCAGGTTACGTACCTGCGCCCGTTCTACACCACCGCTTCTTCTCGTAATCCTAAGAACCTCTCCGCAGCGCGGCGCGCACGGTGGACAAGCTCGGGGTTCAGAAGACCGCCGATTGCGGCATCTGTGAGCCCGCTCTGGCGGAGGCCATAGAGCTCGCCGGGGCCGCGCAACTTCAGATCGATCTCGGCAAGCAGGAATCCCGAATCATGCTGCTCCATCGCCTTGAGTCGCGGCGACTTCGCCTGTGTGTCGCTCGTCGTAAAGAGGAAGCAGTAGCTCTTTACGTCGCTGCGCCCCACGCGGCCGCGCAGCTGATGCAATTGCGAAAGCCCGAACCGTTCGGCCCCTTCGATCAGGATGATCGTCGCATTCGGAATATCGATACCGACCTCGATGACCGAAGTCGAAACGAGAATATCGGATTTCCGATCGCGGAACGCGCGCATGATCGCTTGCTTTTCCTCGGGAGGCAGTTTTCCGTGGAGGAGGGCGATGCGGCGATGCGGAAATTCTTTTCGCAGACGCTCGGCTTCGGCCTCGACATTGCGTACTTCATGAAGTTCTTCCGATTTTGTAATGAGCGGGCAGATGACGAAGACTTGACGCGTTCGCCCGATTTCGTGATCGATGAAGCGTTCCACCGTCACGCGGTCACGCGGCGCAACGACCTTCGTCTCGATCTTCTGGCGCTTGCCCGGTTTTTCGAGGAGCACGGAGAGATCGTGATCGCCGAACGCGGTGAGCGCGAGCGTGCGCGGGATCGGCGTCGCCGTCATCGACAGGAAATGCGGACTGCCTTTATCACGCAGTCTTTGGCGCTGCATTACGCCAAATCGGTGTTGCTCATCCACGATCACAAGCCGAAGATCGCGGAATCGAACGGATTCCTCGATGAGCGCGTGCGTGCCGATTGTGATATCCACTGTTCCTGCCGCAATGCGCGCGCGAATTTTTTCTGCATCGCTGCGTGGAGTTGAGCCAGTCAGCAATTCCACAGATGGGAGACGATGCGCACCACCTTCATCTTTCCCTTGCTGAAAGGAATGAAAATTAAGGAGCAGCCGTGTCATGTTTGCCGCATGCTGACGGGCTAAAACCTCCGTCGGCACCATCAGAGCGCATTGGCCGCCATGCCGAAGGACATTTGCCATCACGGCAACCGCGACGAGAGTTTTTCCCGATCCCACATCGCCCTCGAGCAATCGCGACATCGGAATGTCCTTCTCCATATCCTTAAGGATTTCATAGATCGCAATTTTCTGGCTGTTCGTCGGTATAAATTTGAGCGACATGAAAAATGCGCGGATGAGCTCCGCATCCATGGGTGTTTTCAACCGCGCCTGGTGCTCACCCTGAAATTCTTTTTTCCGCAGGAGCGCTTCTTCCTGCATGCGATACATTTCCTCGAACATCACCCGCGCACGCGCCAGTCCCACCTGCGCTCCGTTTTCTGGAAAATGCAACGCCTCGATCGCCTGCGCTCGGGAAATAAATTTTTCCTCGCGGAGAATTTCCTCCGGCAGTGTTTCTGGGATCAGCTTCACAGCATCACGAATCACATGCATTTTTTCACGGAGCCACTTGGTATTAATGATGTCGTGCTGCGGATAAATGGGAACCAACCGCCCCGCGTGCAGAAGCGGTCGCTCACCACTTCTCTCAAACGTTGGACTCTGAAATTGCAATTTGTAATTTGCCTCGACGAGTTTTCCTGTGAGCACCACCTCATCACCGTCCGTCAGCATGCGCTTGATGTGGGGCTGATTGAACCATATGACTTCCGCTGATGCCCCGTCCGCATCCGTAAAACGCGCGGTCACGATGGGGCGACGGCTCCTCGTGTAGACCATCTTGATGCGATCAATGACACCGCGAATCGTCACCTTTTCCTCCAGCGGCGCGGCCGTGAGCGTTTGCATTTGACTCAAGTCCTCGTGCGCACGCGGCAGATAGAGGAGTAGATCCTGCACGGTGCGAAGGCCGATACTTTCGAGGGCTGCGACGTGGTCCTTCGTCGTTTTCAGCACCTTCGCAAGCGGCGTTTGAAGCTCCATGGGATGGTAGTATACAGTGAGTGATGTCCTATGAAGCGAAGGAGCGCAATCACTGCATCCATCATCGTCGTCCTCGCAGGCGTCCTTGGTGTTGCCTTTGCCGTCAATCCTCCGCACCTCGCGATCCTTCAGCCGATCCGCGCAAGTGCGACGGTTCTCATGACAGCAGACGCGTTCGAGCCGAGCACGATCAACGTCTACCGCGAAACGGAAGTCTGTTTCGAGAACGACGATACCGCCCCCCACTGGCCGGCATCAGGAAATCACTCGACGCACGCGATCTATCCGGAGTTCGATCCGCGCCGGGCAATCGAACCCGGCGATACATGGTGCTTCACGTTCGATCTCACCGGCAATTGGCGATACCACGATCATCTGTATCCGGAAGTGACAGGAGTGATTTCGGTGACAGGCAAATGACATCTATCCGCAGCCACGCGCGTTCGCGAACGCCG
>CAZUFJ010000086.1:0-6751 GCA_964619805.1 uncultured Candidatus Peribacteria bacterium
TCACAGGAAAGCCGCACATCATCATCGGAACATCGGCCACAAAGAAATCCGCATGCAGATTTTCTGTCATCATTGATATGGACCTCGACGCGATACGTCAGAAGCTTGCTGAACATGGATTCCTCTTCTCCGCTCATGGACGTGGAGAGCCCCTGGAAGCATCCACGGACAACGCAGACCTTGCGTTTCGGATACGCGACCGAGCGCAAGAGCTTTTCGCGGGCTCTCCTCACGTCACGGTCACGATGCGTGTCGAGCCTTCGGAGGAGAAGGATTGATCTCTACCGCAAGCGTGTGAATGAATTTCTTCATGGCTGCGCCATGTGATCGCGAGTGCAGCGAGTGATTGTACGTGGTCGGGGCGGCGGGACTCGAACTCGCGACCTCTTGCTCCCAAAGCAAGCGCTCTAGCCAACTGAGCTACGCCCCGATAGAAGATTACGGTAAGGATAGCGGTAGGCTCACTGCTTGTCTCCGGGACCTTTCGCAAGAGAAGGAAGGGCACGCTGGTGTACCGTTGCGTAAAGGAATCGTTGACAATCGCGAGCCTAATTCCTGGGCAGAACGCGCCTCGCATACTCCTCGCGCTGGTAGACGGTGCCCGACTTCAATTTCTCGAGCTCATCCTTCCTGCTTTGCTCCTCCTTGTCCCACTTCACTTTCTTGGCGCACCAATTGCCGAAGCGCTGTGCGTTGAAGACGAGCTTGCCCTTGCTCAAGCACCAGTCGATGCAACGGTCCACTTCAGCCGACATCCCCTGCACTTTGCCGTAGTAGCGGTACACGGTGAGGTAGAAGTGATGCGGCTCGCATTTCTGGCACTTGAGCCCCACAAGTTCGCACGCATCTTTGGCGTGCTTTGAAAGTTGTTCGGCGAGGTCAAGCTGAGCGGAAGTGAGTTCGAGAGGCATTGGCTTCGATAGTATCAAAAAAAACCGATCCTGAATCGTTTTCCGCCGCTTTCCGCGCCCGCACCACCCACAGTATTTTTTTGTCGATCACCCCGGAACAAAATGGGTCGTTCGTAAAGCAGACTCTCATGAAACGAGCATGAACGGGTCTATCATGCCCACATTCCAATTTTTCACTATGTCGCTCCCGAAATACATTGCGGAAATGCTCGGCACATTCGTGCTCACGCTCGCGGTGTGGCTCTCGATCGGATTCGGTCAAACGGCTTTGCCGCTCCAAACGCCCGTCGTCGCGGGGCTCGCGCTCGGTCTCTTTGTCTACACGATTGGTAGCATCAGCGGCGCGCACCTCAACCCCGCTGTCACATGCGCGTTCATGGCGCTCAAGAAGATGAAGCTCCAGGAAGGAGCGTTCTACATTATTGCGCAATTTATCGGCGCGGTGCTCGCAATGGTGACCGGAAGAATCGCGACCGGGGCAACAATTCGCGTTGATGTCGGTGGATCGTTTGGTGTTGGAGCTGCGGAGGCATTGGGCGCCTTCATCCTGATGTTTGGCATCAGCAGCGTCGCCGCAAAGAAAGTTTTGCCTGCCGCATCGGGGCTCGTCGTCGGCGGTTCACTGCTCCTTGGCATCACACTCGCATCCGTCCTCAGCAATGGCGTCCTCAATCCCGCAGTCGCAATCGGGATTGGCTCTGCAAATATTTATTACATGGTGGGGCCGATTGTTGGAGCAATTGTATCTGCGTACGCGTATCAGTACGTGTCGGAAGCGTAAGTGGGATCGACCACCGGTCGATCTCTACCCCTGCCTACGAACGTGATAGAGGGCGATCCCTGCTGCGACCGCAACATTCAGCGATTCTTTTTCCCCAAGCATCGGAATTTTAACAATGTGATCGGATAATGTAAGCAACTCCTCCGGTACTCCGGAACGTTCGTGACCGACGAGCAGGCAAACTTTCTTCCCTGGCTTAAAATCGCCGAGCTCTGTGGCATCGGGAGTCAGTTCCAGAGAAGCAATTTCCCATCCGTCCTGCTTCAATGTTTGGACAACAGAAACAGGATCCTCATGCTTTTCCCAAGGGACAGTTTCTTCTGCGCCCAACGCCGTCTTCGTGATTTCTTTTCGAGGAGGGCAACCTGTGTAGCCCGTCAAATAAATGCATTCAACTTGAAAAGCATCCGATGTACGAAAGAAAGAACCCACGTTCCAGAGGGAACGTACGTTGTGCGCAAGTAATCGAATGTGACGCATGCATTAAGAAGGCAATCGTTCCAAAGTGCTCGCGTGCGGATTTGCAAAGATCTCGAGGAGTTCCTGTCTCTTTAGTTCTGCTTCATCCGTATTGCGGAGTGTGTATGCGACGCCTAATTGAAATTCTGAGTTTCCCGACCCCACTAATTCACGCCGGACAAGTGTAATGCCCTGCAATGGATCTCGGTCGAGTAATTGCATCTTCTTCTTCGTACTATCCCAGCTATGCCACACACCAGCTCTGCGAATCACCGCCCGCTCTTTGTTGGAATTAAAAATAGCGATATCCATGAGGAGATCCTCAGCCTTTTTCTTCTTGAGTGCGATGTATTTCCACTGCTTCAGTTTCATGGAAGGTACGATGCGATGTATCGCTTGCTCCACCGTACGCTCTTCGTTATTCGTGATGATCATCTCGATAAAGATTTCTTCTGACTGTGCACTCGCTTGCGGTAGAGACCGACCGGTGGTCGATCTCTCGTCGTACTGATGGTTCGGTACGTCAGTACGTTTCGCCTGCAGCCAAGATTGTAAGGAATCAAAATACGGCTTACCGTTGCTCGTTCGCTCCGGATGCGGCATCAGCGCAACAACATTGCCCGCAGGGTTGCAGATGCCCGCAATCGCAAACATCGCACCATTGGGTGTGACGATGGGATCTTCAGAAACCCTGCCGGCCTCATCGCAGTACTGAAAAGCGATCTGATTGTTTTTTCGAAGCTCCGCAATGACGTCCTTATCGCTCGTTGTGAAACGGCCTTCACCGTGTGCGATTGGCACATGCATCGCGCCGGTCCAATCCGATGTCGCACATCGATCGCGCTTGCATGCTGGTGTAATCCACACCCATTCATTGAGGAAGCCGACGGAGTCATAGCCGCTCTCGGTTTGAACTGCATTATGTGCGAGGCCCATACGAAGACCACGATCGAGCGGAATCAACCCGCTCTCGACGAGGATCTGTGCGCCATTGCAATTGCCGATGATCGTTTTTCCTGCGGCTGCTTCTCCCGCCAAGAATGTAAGGAGAGGATCTCGAGCCGCTACCATGCCGCTCCTGCCTCGATCTTCATATGAAAATCCACCGGGAATGAAGTAACCATCCACATCCTTGAGCTTTGCGCGATCATCATTCCATCGAAAAAACATTGCCTGAATGCCGCTTTCCTTGAGTGCCCGTAGCGACTCGACCTCACAGTTGTTTCCTGGGAAGGATACGATGGCAACGAGTGGCTGTTTCATAAGCAGAGCATACTGATATCTTCGTTCTGCGGCCAAGGATGGTGCCCCGGAAAGGAATTGAACCTTTGACCTGAAGCTTAGAAGGCTTCCGCTCTATCCAACTGAGCTACCGGGGCGACATTCGAAGTATGAATCAAGAATCATGAATTATGAATAGCCATGGTATGCGTTACTCAAAATCCTCTATTTCCTCTATTTCTTCTTTTCCGCTACACTTTCACGGATATGACGCCCGATGAGATGCCGCCGACGGAAGCGCAGAAGGTAGCCACGCCTCCTGCCGTCTCGCAATCCACGGAAGTGGATGTTGAGGAGAATAAAGATATCGCTGCCTTCAGTTACCTCTGGGTCATGTCGGTGATCGTCTATTTTCTGAAGAAGGACTCCCCCTTCGTTCGGTTTCACAGCACGCAGGCAATGATCCTGTTCGCTGCGTCAATCGTCATCTGGATGATTCCGATCGGCATCGTCGCAAAAGCGCTGGAGCTCGTGATCCTTGCGGGCATGGTGATGGGTTTTTTAAATGCCGTGCAAGGTCAGCGTCGCGATGTACCGTTCGTCGGTCCGCTCTCGCGCAGGGAGAAAGGATTCCGCGAGACATGGCGTGCAATGTCCGCTGCCATCGTTCGCATGTATGAACGTGTGAAACATATGTTGCACGGCATCAAAAAAAAGGACAACAAACCGCCTACCTCTCCATCGTCCCCTACCCCTACCCCTACCCCTAGCCCTAGCCCTATTCCCCCCCAACCCGAACGTGAGTACCTATAAGAGAATCATGTTAAAACTTTCGGGCGAAGTGTTCTCGGGTGAGCACGCATACGGCATCCACCGCTCCGCATTTTTAGAGACCGCAAAGCAAGTGATGGAGGTTTCGAAGAAAGGCATCGAGCTCGTGATCGTGGTCGGCGGCGGCAACATTTGGCGCTACCGCGATACGAAGGAGAACGGCATCGAGCGCACGGCGTCGGACGCAATGGGGATGCTCGCGACGATCATGAACAGCGTCGCGCTGCAAGCGGCGCTCGAGGCGATGGGCGCCGAAACCCGCGTGCTCTCCGCGATCGATATTCCGCAGCTTGCGGAGCCGTTCATCAAGCGACGCGCTCTTCGGCATCTGGAGAAAGGACGCATCGTCATCTGCGCGGGAGGCACGGGTAATCCGTACTTCACGACCGACAGCGCGGCGGCGCTTCGCGCGGTGGAACTTTCGTGCGATGTGCTCCTCAAAGCGACAAACGTTGACGGCGTATTCAACAAAGATCCGAATCAGTTCAAGGATGCGAAGAAGTACGACGAGGTGACATTTACCGAGGCAATGGAGAAGCACCTCGATATCATGGATCAGGCAGCATTCAGTTTATGCCAAGAGCAGGGTCTGCCGATCGTCGTCTTTAATTTCCTCTCCAAGGGTTCCTTGCTGAAAGCGGCGGCGGGTGAGAAAATCGGAACCAACGTGCGCCCTTAGTCGCCGTTCCCCACGTTTTCATGACCGATCCGCGCATCGCAACATTTCGTCAGGACGCAGAGAAGATTCTTCGGTTTCTCCACGCGGAATTTTCGAAGCTGCAGACCGGGCGCGCGAACGCCGCGCTGATCGAGCACGTCGAGGTGGATGCGTACGGCCAGCGACAACAACTGAAGACGATCGCCGGCATCAGCGTCACGGACGCGCGCTCCATCGCAGTGCAGCCGTGGGATCGCTCGATCCTCGCGAACATCGAGAAGGCATTGCAGCAGGCAAACCTGGGCACGAACCCGGTGAACGATGGGATGATGATTCGCATCAATCTGCCGCCGATGACGGAGGAGCGCCGCAGGCAGCTTGTGAAGATTGTGCATACGCTCGCCGAAGAAGCGCACATCACGACCCGCAAGGCGCGCCAGGAAATTCACGAAGCGATCAAGCCGGAGAAGGACGAGGATGTACGGGAAACACTCAACGAGGAATTACAAAAAGCAGTGGAAGAATCGAACGGTAAGATCGTGGAGTCCGCGAAGAAGAAGGAGCAGGAGATCATGACGATTTGAAAAAACACCCTCACGCTTGAGGGTGTCTTTCGAAAGAAAAGGCCTGGAGATTATCTCCTTCGCTTCTTCGACTTCCTCGACTTCTTGGCCTTCTTCCTTTTCTTCGTTGCCATAGTGAAGGGGGATAAAGAAATAATTACCTTCAATCGTAGTTCTTTCGTTTGATTGTGCAAATAGTTTCTACGGCGCTTTGTACAAATTGTGATGTGATGGATAATGACAACATTTCATTTTTCAAAAAAATATTTCTCTGAAATATATTTTCTTTCGAAAATAAGGACCATTCTTTAAAAATTTCCGAAGATATTTCACGCCCATATATTGTTCTATGCATGTGATACCACGTCGCGTTCAAAACGTTATGAATCTCTCGAAGACAGAGTTTGTATCTCTTGGCTTGAGTGAACGCTATGCGGTACGAGAGGATGTTGCTGCTGAAGAACAATTGCTAACGTTTTACATGCAAGATGGTATGATATGAGCATCGCCTAACATGCTTGAAGTTAGCTTCGTATAGCCATTATCGAAGCTTGAGCAGCAAGATCAGCATCGTCGACAGTGCCGAGGTGACCACGATCGTCGTGATGATCATCGTCATATTCTCGGGTGCGGCACCGTGCAATGCGTTCGTTTCCAGCGTGCAAAGTGCTGCGCATCCATCCCCTGCAATGCGGTTTCCATCGTCGCATGCTTCGCCGCTCTGCACGAGAGAGTCCCCGCACTCGGGAAGCAAACATGCCGTCGTGCATGCATCGGTGTCATCGGCGTTTCCATCATCACACTCCTCTTCACCCGCCAGAATACCATCACCGCAGACGGAAACGTTGCAATCTTCACACGGAACAACTTCCGTGCTGCAAAGCGCCGAGCAACCATCGAAGTCCGTGCGGTTGCCATCGTCACACGCTTCCCCCGCATCGAGCCATTGGTTCCCGCACAGTGTTCCGGAGAGAATTTTACACTGCTGCGTGCAGTCATCGGACCCATCGCAATCCTCACCCGGGTCGACGACGGAATCCCCGCACGTTGCCCGCGTGCAACTCAACCGGCACGCGCCAGGCTGATCCTGCGAGTTCGCAGGACCGTCGTCGCAGGTTTCTCCAAAGAGCGAATCCACGACGCCGTCGCCGCAGCTGGGATACACACAATACGTCCTGCACGCGTTCGGCGTCACGTCGGAATTCGCTTCGCCCTGGTCACATGCTTCGCCCGGATCCAGTCGCGAGTTGCCGCAGATCGGCTGCGCCGATCGACTTGGTGCTCGGCCCGATCTCGGAATTCACCACCACGTTGGGCAGGTCCGAGA
>CAZUFJ010000087.1:0-4397 GCA_964619805.1 uncultured Candidatus Peribacteria bacterium
AAAGATCTGATCTGTAGGACAGAAACGTTTCTGTCCTACAGATCAGATCTTTTTTCCTTCCCTACCGTTACACTATTCGCACGATGCACCGAGACCCGACATCACATAAGACCCAAAACGGAACCGTCGCCGTCCTCGGCGGCAGCCCCCTCTTTCATGGCGCGCCGATTTTTTCCGCGCTCGCGGCGGAGGCTTCTGGCATTGACCTGATCTACCCCATCGTCCCTGCCTCGCACGCGACCGTGACGAAATCTGCATCGCTCAATTTCATTGTGCGGACATTCAAGGGGGAAAGTCTTTCCGCACAGGATGTGAGAGAAATTTTGCTCCTCCTTCGTGAGCTTCATATTGCCGTCATCGGACCGGGGCTCGCGGAAACAACGCAGAACGCTGCTGCACTCAAAACAATCCTCGCATGCACTCCGTGTCCATTGGTGCTTGATGCACGCGCACTTCGCAAAGATATTTTGAAGAGCCTGAAGAAGGGGACGATTGCGGTTCTCACGCCACATTTGGGGGAGCTGGAGCAGA
The DNA here is from genome assembly GCA_964619805.1 of uncultured Candidatus Peribacteria bacterium. Taxonomy (GTDB): domain Bacteria; phylum Patescibacteriota; class Gracilibacteria; order Peribacterales; family Peribacteraceae; genus 2-02-FULL-52-16. Next base: position 532 of record CAZUFJ010000087.1, read on the forward strand.
TGATGAGTGCGAATCTGTCGCATAAGCCTCGAAAAAAGTCGGAAGAACTCGCCGCGAAGTGCGCCAAGCAGTACGGGGCGATCGTCGTCCTGAAAGGCCATGAAGATTTTATTGTCGATGCAAAAGGAACAACGAAGCGGATCCGCGGCGGCAATGCCGGCCTCACGAAGGGGGGAACGGGGGATGCGCTCGCGGGATTGATCGCGGGGCTGATGGCACAGGGGATAGAGCCGTTCGATGCGTGCGTGATGGCCGCAATGGTGATCAAACGCGCGGCAACGGCGCTCTATCCAGAAAAGGGATACGCATTCACGACGCGCGAAGTCATTGCGGAGATTCCGCACGTGCTGCACACGCTCTAGTGTTCCCATGCTCGATCATCCCTTCGCACATCTTCGGCGAGAGAAGGGGGTACGCGTTGCGTTCTTTCGCAAAGAAGATCCCGCAATGACGGATACCGAGAGCGCGACATGCATCGGTGCTCGTGATGCCGCGGCACTCACGCAGGTGCACGGAGCTCGCGTCATCCGCGTACGGGGGCCGCTCGCACGCACAGAGGAGGCGGACGGTATGATCACGGATGTTCCTGGTCTTGCCCTCCACATTCGCGCCGCCGACTGCCAAAATTTCGTCATTCTTGCGGAAAAGCAACGCGTCCTCGGCGTGCTCCATGCCGGTTGGCGCGGGCTCGACGCCGGCATTATTGAAAAGTTTTTCGATGTTCTGCTTCGTGAGTTTGGGGTCACCCCGAGGGAAGTTCTCATTGGCGCGGGGCCTTCGCTCTGTAAACATTGCGCGGCGTTCACAGATCCTCTGACAGAACTGAACAATATCCCGCGATCCTGCATACAGGGAAACACTGTCGATCTGCAGCGAGCCGCGACGCTGCAATTCCTCGCGCTCGGTGTCCCGGAAGATGCAATCGAACGGATGTCCGCATGTACGAAGTGCGACCATGAAACCTATTGGACATACAGGGGAGGTGACCGGGAAGCCGTGAAAGAAGGAAGGACGAACGTTCTTACGGCGATGTTCACGAACGTGCTATGATGCAGAAACTCTCGACGGCTCGTTAGGACGGTGACGTTTCTTCTCTGAAACTTGTTACGGGAGGCCAAGTCACTTTGCATCGTGGTGCGGAGTTTCGGTCACCCACTTGGGCATTCCCAGGGACAAGCGTCTCCGATCCGACGGCCGTTTTGATATGCGAGCTGGTATCCTGCAAAGGATGAAACCGGGAGAGGGAAACTCAATAGTTTTTTGGCCATGACAAAGAACGTACAGGCAGAGCTACAATTGTTACGTGCTCTCGCTCCAAGAACGATTAAAGACGGCCGACAGGTTACTCGCGCCCTACGCCGTGCCGCATCGCGGAGGGCTGGGACGCGCAGTACCCGAGCCCGAGGATGAAACACGCTTTCCATTTCAACGCGATCGTGATCGCATCATCCACACGCAGAGCTTTCGAAGATTGAAAGGAAAAACCCAGGTCTTCGTCGCGGGCGAAGGAGATCATTATCGCACGCGTCTCACGCACACGCTCGAGGTCGCACAGCTTTCCCGCGACATTGCACGCACGCTCGGACTCAATGAGGATCTGACGGAGGCGATCGCACTCGCGCACGATCTGGGTCATCCGCCGTTCGGCCATGCGGGAGAGGAGGCACTGGATCGGTTTCTGCGCGCGCACGGATCGGCGTTTGAACACAATGCGCAGTCACTCCGGATCGTGACCCTCCTTGAAGAACATTCGTCGCTGCATCTTGGGCTCAATCTGCATGCGGAGATCCTCGAGGGGCTCTGGAAACATCGGTCGGCGAACGAACCTGCGCCCCGCGCACCGACGCTGGAAGCGCAGGTTACGAATATCGCCGATGAGATCGCCTACAGCGGACATGATACGGATGACGGGCTTCGGGCAGGGCTCTTTACGACTTCGGATCTTGCGCACACGAAACTTGGAGCACACGCTTCAGCGCTTGCGTCGGAACGCGGCACCTCGGTGCGTGGCGCCATTATTCACCTGCTCGTTGCCGATCTTTATAGAGAAGCGGAGATGCGACTGAAGAACATTCGCTCACTCGAAGATGTCTACACGTTTGGCAGAAACGTTTCTGCTCCCTATCCGCTCCTTGGAACTTCTTTGGAAATGACAGAAGAATTTGCAGAGCTTCGAGCGTTCCTTTGGAAGAAAATGTATGTGAATCCCACGGTCGCACACGCGAACGAAGAAGGGAAGAGGATCGTCCTTCGCCTTGCGGAGCATCTCCTCGCGGCGCCGAATGAAAAAGTGCTCGCACTGCAGAACAAATTCGGTGGAGCCCTTCCTGGGGCAGTGAAAGATTACGTCGCAGGGATGACGGATGAGTATGCGGAAACATCTTTGTTTGCTGGTTAGCTTGTTTGCTGGTTACGGGCCTGGCATCACATTCATCGAGGAACAAGCAAACAAGCTAACGAATAATCCAGCAAACAAAATCGCACATTACTGCAGTGGCAAATACTCCTCGGCATTCACCGCAACGCCATTGACGTAGAGCTCAAGGTGAAGGTGCGGACCTGTCGTGTAAGGGCCAGATCCAGAGAGCCCCGGCATGCCACCCGAGAGCGCAATGGGATCGCCCGCCTGCACAGTGTCCCCTTCGGAAACGAGGAATGCAGACACGTGTCCGTAAAGCGTCACCATGCCATTTGCGTGTTCAATCGTGACCGAGTTGAACCCGAGCCCGTTATCCGAAACGTCCTTGACGATGCCATCTCCGGCCGCACGCACTGTCGTGCCCTGCGCGGCGCGGATATCCGTACCCTTGTGATCAAATCCAAAGAATTGTTTGTACGAAGGATCGTGAAATGGTGCGGTAATGCCGCGACTCACATCCACCGGCCACAGGAACGTAACCTCCTCATCCGAAGGGTCGAGAGCGTGACCCAGTGACGTCGCGCGGCCCTGCGCATCCCAAATCTGATTCAAGGACGCGAGCAGGAATCGCTCTGCCGTCTTCTCATCTTGCAAGAGCGCCGTGAGCGTGCGCGTCGCGTCGCGGAATTGTTCCTCTGTTTCCGGATCTATGTTTGGCCCGAGTGCGCGCCTCTCCTCTTCCAATTGCTTTAGCTCAAACCGGAGCAACTCTTCTTTCCGTTCCAGGAGCGCCTGCGTCTGACGTGCGCGGCGCACATCGTCCTCTGCTTCCGAGATAACCTCGGCGGGAACGCGCTCGACACCGCCCTGCGGGACGACAGCAGCACGAAGCCGCGAAGGAGATTGCTTGATGGGAGTTTCCTCGACCGTCGCTGCGTGTGTGTCTACCGAAACGGGCTCGCTCTGTACAATCTCTGTCGCCGATGCCGTCACCGCAGGCGTCGCATCGCGAATGCCATCCGCAATAACCCACACGACACCGGCGATAACCGAGAGTGTGAGGAGCGGACGGGGGATCGAGATTTCGATGTGCATTTCTCATTATTATAGCAGATTTTTAATCCTGAGACTATGCAGATGCAGTTTAAAAAAATGACATGTCAAGTGCTCAAACTGAGCTTCCGCAGCCGGGACCTGTCTACTCCTCGAGTCTGAGCCTCGGAGTCAGGAGAGACCGGACAGGCAGGCGCGACGCCTGCCCTGCCGAAGCCTCGGGCGAAGGAGTGTCCCGGAACACGTGAGGCTTCTTCCTGTAGGGGCACAGCGCGCTGTGCCCCTACCGTGGGTGTTTCAGGAGCAACAAGAAACGAGCATAGGAAATCGTCGGCTCAGATTCTGGACGCCTGGTGAACGTTATTGAATTCTGGCAGGCGCGGTCAGCCGTCGCCTCTTGGCTATGGCCGACCGTTCGCAGATGCAAGATGCCTTCAGATGTTAGTGGAACTTT
>CAZUFJ010000088.1:0-2971 GCA_964619805.1 uncultured Candidatus Peribacteria bacterium
CGCCTTTCTTCGTGACCGTGAAAGGATAGGGCGTTCCTTGCTCGACCGCGGCCGTAAGTTGCTGGAGCTTCTCTTCCGTAAGTTCCTGACCCTGGATCAATTCATCCTTTGCGGGCCACGGCTTGTCGACAAAGACATCGAGGAGAACGGCTTTTCCATTCACGATTCTTGCGCTTCGAATTGAAAACGTCGCTAACGCAGCAGCCCCTTCGCCGACGAGGCGCCACGGTCTGCCATTGATACGAACAGTTCCATCCGCAAGGGCCTCGATAGCGTAAGGTTTTCCTTTGATGATGAGCGGTGAGCCCACAATCGCAAGTTTTTCTGGTGACGAAGTACCGCGCTCAGGATTTTTTACGCCGGCTGTCTGGGGCCTCGGCATTCCTGGATCTGTTGGGGGAGCCGTGGAGCGTTCTGAGGAAGCCTCTTTTTCCGCTGCGCGCGCCTCGGGCGTGACTTGATGCAGGAGCCACGTGGAGGCCGCAGCAAGCCCCAGGAAGCGAAGTATTTTCCCGAACAGGGAACTCCGTTCGCCGCCCTGCACAATCTTCTTGGCGAGCCAGAGGACGCCGAACATTCCAAGCACAGTCACGAGGCCGCGTGCAATTTTCCCCTGTGATGGAATATTGGGATCTACATAGAAATTCTTCTCGCGTTCGATAAGTGTTTCTGCGTTCTTTCCCGCTTCGATCACATATTCTTTCGTAATATCGACAAGAGTTGCGGGTGCCGCAGGAGTTTCGGTATGCGGCGGTTGTGGCATCGCTTCTGTCTTTGGCGCAGGCGCTTTTGAAAGCGCTGAAGGTTTGTCCGGCAGTAGTTCAGGGCGGGGAGTAGCCATTGCAAGAAAACGTACTCTCCTTCGTCCCAGTGGGAAAGTGCTCCAGGGAACTTAAGAATTATGCTAGAGTCCTAGTCATTCCCCATTCCTCATGAACGTTCAGCACTTCGAGAAAGGCCTGCACTACAGCGATAAGGAGCTCGTGCTTGTTGCGCGTAAGATCGGCAGACTTGCCCGCTACTGCAATCGATTACAGGATGAAGCCTCGATCATTCGCGTGGAGGCGGAACGCAGGAACACGGAAAAAGCGCAGGATCAGGTGAAGGTGATGATCACGGTGGATCTGCCGAAGAAACAATTGCGCGCGGAATCGCGTCGCAGTCGCGCGCTGGATGCGATCGATCGTTGCGTGGATAAATTGGAACCGCAGATCAAGAAATATAAGGAGCTGCACACGGGGCTTGGGAGAGTGCGAAAACAGAGAAGGAATGCACGATAAAGAGTAGTATTCTCATAATTTCATGCGCCGTCTCATTCTCCTCCTCGGCGTTCTGCTTTCCGTCCCCTTTGCCTATGCACAGGAGGCACCGACGCCGAGTGCAATCAATGCGGTCGTGACGGGCCCCGCAGATATCGCGGTGGGACGCACGATTATTTTGGATGCATCGGCCAGCAAAGTTTCCGGCGAAAATGTGCAGTATCGCTGGTATATCGGCGAGTCGCAGCAGCCGATCAGCAGAACGGTGGAGGCGGTCTACACGCCGGAGCGCACGGGGGAGCTCCTTTTTAGACTCGTGATCCAATCGCAAGTGAACGGCGAAACGCAGACGTCAGAAGCAGAGCACATGGTCGTTGTTTTTACGCGCAAGGTCGTGCTGCTCGCAGACCCCGAAGTAACGGAGGAGAAGCTACTCCTGCACATGCAGTCAGCTGTGGCCGCGGGTGTGTATCTCAAAGTGCTTCAACCTGAAGACGCCGCGACGCCGCTTGGCATCGAAGAAGCGTTGACTTCCCTCCTCGTCGAAGAAGGCGGCGCCTTTGCGGGGGCGGAGACGGTCGTGATCTGGACCGACAGCATCGGAGGAATTCAGGCGCTCATGCGTGCAGCGGAGGCGAACCCCGAGCTCCTGGCGTCGGTCGAGGGGAGGTCGATCATTCTGCTCACGTCGGGCAGCCTGCAGACGCTCTCGCGCACGGCGGGCGGTCCGTTCTCCGTTCTCAAACCGGCGCAAATTTTGATCACGCGCAAAGAAGCGATGAATCCACTTTTGAGCGGAGGTTCCATCGAACAATTCCTGACGGACTTGGAGCAGCGCGATATCGATGTCCTGACGCTCGATGCATCGAGTACCGGCATTCGCCCGTGGAATCTGCTCTCCACACTCGTCAATTACATGCTGGCGCATGGCGTTTCCACACAGACGGTGCTCCTCCTCCTGGTCCTCCCCGTGATCGCGACGATCTTGGCTTTCGTTAAGCAAATTATCGGCATCACGACATTCGGGCTCTTTGCTCCTTCGATTATTGCCTTGAGCTTCTTGGTGCTCGGATGGCGCGTCGGCGTCCTCTTTCTGATTTCCATCCTCGCGACCGGCTATGCGACGCGCGCCTTCATGCGGCGCTGGCGTCTCCTCTACATTCCGAAGGTCGCCGTGATCCTCACGGTCGTGAGCGTCACGCTCATGCTTCTCCTCGCGCTTGGCGCGTCCTTCGGCATGCCATTCTCCCGCGATACGGTGTTCGTGCTGCTCATCATGTCCACGCTCGCGGAGAGTTTCCTCAATTTAAAAACAGAAGAAGGCTGGACAACGGCGCTCCTGGAAGTCGGTGAGACGATTCTTATCGCACTCCTCTGCGTCTTCCTGGTACAGTGGCCGCCGTTTCAATCGGTGCTGCTCGCATATCCGGAGCTTTTGATTCTCACGATCGTCGCCGATGTGATTATTGGACGATGGACGGGACTGCGCATTGTTGAATACTTTAGGTTTCGGGAGGTGTTCCGACATCTGCAAGAGGAAGAATAGGATTAGGATTAGGATTAGGAGTAGGATTAGGCTCTGTTTTTCTACTCTTATGGATTCATTTACCCATCTAGAGGCATGGAAGAAAGGAATGGTCTTAGCGAAAGAAATTTACCGTCTTTCAAAAAAATTTCCGAAAGAAGAGCAATTTGGATTGACCTCTCAGATT
>CAZUFJ010000089.1:0-11056 GCA_964619805.1 uncultured Candidatus Peribacteria bacterium
CCCTTCGGAGCGTTTGCGAAGACGCATGCGCGGGAAGCAGCGTGGGCGCGGACTTCCCATACAGTGCGGCCTCACACGCCAGCGTGATGAAATCGACGACGTTCCTCTGCGGCTGCTTGAGCGTCGCGGCCACGGTCATCATCCGCTCCACGAAGCGGCTCCCGCGCAATTCCACCAGATAGTCGTGCCACGAATTTCGGTACTCATCGGCGATATTCATGCCCGTGAGCAGCAGGATTTGATCGTCAATGATGAACACCTTGGCGTGATCGTCGTGGGTCGCGTAGGAAATTTTGATCCGCGAGTGGCGCCAAAATCTGCTCCATACGGGATCGGTGGAACCGCGCGTCGCCAGAAAGTCCTTGCCGCGCTCAAACAAATCGCCGACGACTTCTTTGGTGATGTTCACATTCACGCCTCTGTCGGCTGCTTCGAGGAGGAGCGATGCGGTGCGCCGCCCCGCCGCATCATCTTTCCAAATGAACATCTGAATCACGATCGTGTGACGCGCACGGCTTATGAGCCGCTTGATGCGTTCGAACGCTTCCTCGCCATCGACCCATAGCCGCACCTCTGTCCGCCGCGTCAGTCGATGGAACGACGCATCGGCCAGGATCGCGTTCACACGGAGACGGTAGAACAACCGAAGCCAGTAAATCCTGCGCTCGCCGCGCTTGCCGAAGATGTAGCCGAGTACCCCGCGAAGCAGAGCGCGGAGACGCCGGCGATACCCTCTGGAAGCCATGGTGTGAATGCGGAAGGGGCTGCGCCACGGCGCTCGCGAGCGCCGTGGCTGCGGAAAAGCGGAATATCTGCTATACTGGTAGGATACACGTGCGTTTCACCCTGCGTTTTCTCTTTCCGTGCTTTCTCTCCTGACGATTCTCGGCGTTCTCGCCCTCCTCGCCGGAGCGGTTCTCGTCCTCCAGTGGATCAGCAAGTACCTCTGGGATGTAAAACGCGAGCGCGATTTGGTGTTCCTTCAGATTCTGGTCCCGAAGAAGGAGAGCAAGCAAGACAAAGAAGTCGAAACGGAAAAATATTCCACAGGCAGGAGCTTCAAAGACATCGTCGGCATCATGGATCACCTGTTCCAGTCTCTTCACAGCCTCTATAGCCACAAATGGAACAGGGTGCTCCGCGGCCAGCCGTTTTTTTCCGTGGAGTACGCGGCGCTCGCGGGCGAGATCCTCTTCTTCGTCGTCTGTCCGCGGAAAATCGTGCATCTGGTTGAGAAGCAGATCGCCTCGTTCTACCCGGACGCCATCATTGATACCGTGGACGACTACAACATCTTTACGAACGAATCGGTCGTCGCATCAGAAATGCTCCTGCCGAAGAAACCATGGACATCCGTGTTCAAAACGTACGAGCAATTGAAGAGTGATCCGCTCAATAACATCACGAATGCGTTTTCAAAATTGAAAGTGGATGAGGGCGCGGCGATCCAGTTCGTGCTCCGTCCGCTCGAGCAGGGATGGCAGAAAAAGTTGCAAGAGGAGGCGAAGCACCTCATCAATCCGAAGAAGAAGCACGCGAAGTGGTGGAATCCGCTGACGTGGCTCGGCAGTTTCTTCACGCTCCTCACATCCGGCGATGGCACCGTGGATCTGGAGGGCGACAAATCCACCGGTGAGCGCGTAAGTTCGATGGTGGAGGAATACAGCAAGGCAGTGGACACGAAAGCAGGAAATCCCGGCTTCTCAACCGTCATTCGCATCATCACATCGGCAAAGACAATGGCGCGATCGCACACGCTTCTGGAGAGCGTCGTCGCGGCGTTCTCGCAGTTTGACGATATTCGCGGCAACAGCTTCAAAAAGCCAAAACTCGTGAGCCGACGGGCGATCGTCGAGAAGTTTATCCGGCGCTCACCCCGCGGAGGATTGCGTCAGTTCTTCCACCACAAATTGCTCCTCGGCACATCGGAACTCTCGAGCTTCTTCCACCTGCCGAACATCCTCTACAACAAAGTCGAGACGATCAAGTGGCAGAATTTCAAAGTGTCGCCGGCTCCGAAGAACACGCCGAACGAAGGGCTCTTCCTCGGCACAAACACCTACGGTGGTGAGAAGAAAAAAATTTATATGAAGAATGAAGACCGGTTCCGCCACTTCTACATCATCGGTCAGACCGGCACGGGAAAATCGTCGATCCTCCAGTTGATGGCGCGCCAGGATTTCCACGAGGGACGCGGCCTCTGCGTTATCGATCCGCACGGATCCCTGGTGGAGGATTTGCTCCCATACATTCCACGCTCGCGCGCCGACGATGTGATCTACTTCAACCCCGCCGATACCGAGCGTCCGATGGGCCTCAACCTGCTTGAGGGAAAAACGCCGGAGGAGCGCGACCTGATTGCGCTCGACGCAATGAACATGATGATCAAGATGTTCGGCGAGGAAATCTTTGGCCCGCGCATCCAGGATTATTTTCGGAACGGCTGTCTCACGCTGATGGAAGACGAAGAAGAAGGCGGCGCGATCACCGATCTCGTGCGGCTCTTCACGGATGACGAGTGGCAGAAGTACAAAGTTACAAAAGTGAAGAACCCGATCGTCCGCATGTTCTGGGAAAAGCAGATGGCGCAGACAGGCCAGCGCGAGAAGCAGGAGATGATCCCCTATTTCGCCGCCAAATTCGGTCAGTTCACGACGAACACGCTCATCCGCAATATCGTCGGCCAAACGAAGAGCGCGTTCGACCTCGCGGATTGCATGAACTCGGGGAAGATCCTCCTGATGAACCTGTCGAAGGGTCTCGTCGGCGACATCAACTCCACGCTCCTCGGCCTCATCATCGTGAACAAGATCCAGGTCGCAGCGATGCGACGCCAGCGTGAAGACGTGAAGACGCGCCGCGATTTCTTCCTCTACATCGATGAATTCCAAAACTTTGTCACGCCGTCCATCGAATCCATTCTCTCTGAGGCTCGCAAATACCGCCTCGGCCTCATCCTGGCGCACCAGTATCTGGATCAATTGGAGAAGGAGAGCAGGATTGCGGGATCGGTGAAATTAAAAGGAGCGGTGTTCGGCAACGTCGGCTCCATGATGTTCTACAAAATCGGCCCGCAGGATGCAGAGGTCTGCGCCAAGGAAATGGCACCGGTCTTCTCGGAACAAGATCTCGTGAACATTGATGCATTCAAAGGCGCCATGAAGCTCTCGGTTGATGGACAACCTTCACGTCCGTTCTCCATCGAAGTACCGCGCCCATGGACAGACACGACATATGCGAAGGACTTGCAGGCAGCCGAGGCATTCAAACAACTCTCGCGCCTCACCTACGGTCGCGCTCGCGACTTCGTGAACCGGGAAATTATTCGGAGAATTGGGTCGTAACCTCACTCCTGCCACACAGCCGGGGCGCCGCGTCCCGGTTATAGCGCAGATATGCAACCTGCACTGGTAGATATTTTTAGGGTCGTAATCATGAAACGAAGGGGAAAAAATGCAAAGAATATTTTCCCCAGGCGTGAACGAACTAACGCAACGCCACAGTTTTGACCGGAAACGCATGCACCAGGTAGCGCTGCGAGATCGAATCCGGCGGCCAGCAGGTGTAGAGGATCAGCTCTTCCCCATCGCCGATGAAGGCCGAGGTATCACCTGCGGGGATCGTGTTCTTGTATGAGACTTCGTAGACATAGAGGTTGCCGTTGTACGTCACGTAGACTTTGTCTCCCTTATTCAACTTATTTATGGTGCGGAAAATCTTGGTGTAACTCGATACGTCCCACGGGTAGCTGCTCGAGTGACCATAGACGAGCACCTTGCCGCCTGCACCCGGGTAACTGAAGAGGTGCCCGACACCGTATTTGAGCGGAGCGAGAATGCCCGACGACGAGAACGGATCCGAGGGATGCGTTATGACCAGATCGCGAATATCAAGGGAGGGAATGGTGACGGAGAAAAATTGATCCGAACCGAATTCGGCAAGATCACCCGCATTGCCATAGGAAACTTTGTCAGGCGTGACAGTGGTTGTCGCTCTGGGCGCTTTTGTCGTCTGCTGATACTGAACCGGCTGCGCCACGGCGGTCGCGACTGCGCGTGGCTGCGGGGACGGCATTGGTACAACGGGCTCCGGGCGATCGTAGGCAACCAAGTTTCCAGCCTCGACGACATGGAGGCGGTACACGATATCGGCGAATTGGCCGCGCGTGATCGGGCGCGACAGCCGCAGCACCTCGCGATCGGAAATCAATTTCTTCTCGATCGCGGCGCTCAGCGCATCGGTGAACCACTCGCTATCGCGATTCTCCATCGCGTTGCTCGATTGGAATTTCTTCTTCGAATTCACCGAATCATGCGCGCGGAGGAGGAGTGTCACTGCCTCTTCCGTGGTGATGGAGACGTTCGGACGGAATGTGCGGTCATCAAACCCTGTGATGATACCCTCCTGAAACGCCGCCTCGATGTACGATGCGTACCACGCGCGCTGATCCACATCGACGAAGAGCGGCATCTGCGGCATGTGCCCCTTAAACCACGCGACGGTTGCCTGGTGGCGTGCATCGGATTCGAGTGCGAGCTTCAGCGCCTCTGCGCGCGTGATGACATCGAGCGGTCGTGCGCGACCGTTCATTCCCTGAAGAATCCCCTTCTCTGAAAGATACGTAAATGCTTCGTCGTAGCGTGTGTACGTCGTATCGGGAAAAGACCGCGCAATGGCAGCGATCGGGAGTGCCCCAAGGCACAGAAGAACTGCAGTTGCGGAGGCAAGGAATGGCTTTCGCATGAGGATCAAAATTATAGTTGAAAAGTCAGAAATGTCAAGTTAGGCAGACATACTGGATAGGTCGGGAGGGAGCGTAAAAGGCATCGCATGAGGACTCCAGGATTTCACTGATTTTCTCGGAGTTGTTGGATCGGTTGGATGTAACTGCAGAGGTCGACCCCCCTTCGTCCCGCGCCTGCGGGACTACGGACGGGCAGGCCGGTGGTCGGTCTCTTTGTCCGTCGTGAGATCAACTATCAGTCGATCTCTACCGCAAGCGAATTAAAGCTGTAAGATGCCCTCACTGTGGCTCTAAAAATCGGCATTGTCGGCCTCCCAAACGTTGGAAAATCGACGCTCTTCAATGCACTGACAAAGACGCATGCGGCGCAGGCGGCGAATTATCCGTTCTGCACGATTGATCCGAATATCGGCATCGTCGAAGTGCCGGACGAGCGCCTCGTGAAACTCACGGAGATCGTGCGTCCGGAGAAAGTGATCCCCGCTGCGATCGAGTTCGTGGATATCGCGGGGCTCGTGCGCGGCGCCAGCAAAGGCGAAGGACTTGGGAACGCGTTCCTCAGCCATATTCGCGAAGTGGATGCGATCTGCCACGTCATCCGAGGATTTACGGAGGGCGACGTCATCCACGTCGAAGGATCGGTGGATCCGCTCAGGGATCGCGGCACGATCGAGATGGAACTCGCGCTTGCGGATATCCAGTCGCTCTCGAAACGCTTGGACAAAACCGAAGGTGCGGCGCGCACCGGGGACAAGGCAAAGATCCTCGAGCTCGCAGTCGGCAAAAAACTCATCGATGCTCTGAACGAAGGCAAGCTCGCTTCCTCTGTTTCTTTCAGCCCGAAAGAAGAACCAATCGCACACGGATTCCAGCTACTTACGATGAAGCAGATGATCTATGCGCTCAATGTCGCCGAGTCAGAGCTTGCAACAATCAATGCCGCACAAGCGGCCGGCACTCTGAAACTTGGAGCAAGCACATCCGTCATCGTCATTTCGGCAAAGATCGAGGAAGATCTGCAGACACTTTCGTCAGAGGAGGCCGCAGCATTTCTCAACGATTTAAATGTAGATTCTTCCGGTCTCGATCGTTTGATCCGCGCGGCCTACGCCGCACTCGGGCTCATCACCTACTTCACCGCCGGCCCAAAGGAGGTCCGCGCTTGGACCGTGAAGGTTGGCTCCACGGCTCCGAAGGCCGCAGGCGTCATCCACAGCGATTTTGAGAAGGGATTCATCCGGGCAGAGACCATTTCGTATAAAGATTTTGTTCAATACGGTGGGGAAACTGAAGCCAAAAATGCTGGAAAACTACGTCTGGAAGGGAAAGACTATGTGACACATGACGGAGACATCTTCCACTTCCGGTTCCAACCCTGAAAACGCGAGCGCGGCAGCGAGTCCGAAGGTTTTTTTGCATGTGCTCGATAAAGCGTACGGCCTCCCCGCACCGCACCGCCCGCAGCCGGGACACCGCGTCCCGGCTGCGGATGCAGAGGGGGAAAAAGGTATTGACCTGAAAATTTATTCTGGAATAATGCCTGCCCCATGGAAACATCTGTCCCAGAGAACGGCACGCTCCGCGCTCCTCGCAAAATCAAGCTTTCAGTCGAGCCACCTTCTCGCATTGCTGGGCTTGCTCACAGCACAAGAACAGCTGTAGCGGACCAACTCGAGCCGATTCGGTTCGAACATTCAGGTACATCGAATCGATCGGTGTATCAGGACTTGGGAATTGCTATGGAACGAATTCAGGAAAATATGTATCGTCCACAAATGATAGGCTTGTATGATGTGCTTTCACGCTATCTGCAAGGGAAAAACCCCCATCTCAATCCTGCGAGATCACCCGACATTCACCAATATTTCGTAGAGTGCCATGCTGCACTCGGAAAATTTCTTCGCAGGAGACAAAATGGTGAAGCGCCAAACATACCTTTAAAGACTCTCTTCCGAAAGAACAACGAACCGACCTTTATAAACAAGGCCGCAGAGTAAGAAAAATTTGATAGTATTCTGAGCATGCCCTTCATCCCACGCGAAGAGCCCTTCATCTGCGAACATTGCGGAAATTCCGTTCTGCCCCTGGGCAAAGGCAGTTATCGCAATCACTGTCCGAAGTGTTTGTTCAGTAAACATGTTGATGCCGTGGGGCCGGGTGACAGAGCATCAACGTGTGGTGGACTTATGAGACCAGTGCTGCTCGATCAGAGCGGCAAGAAGGGCTGGATGATGATTCACAGGTGCGAACTCTGCGGAAAAGAAATCCCCAACAAAGCGGCACCGGATGATGACCTCGCTTCTTTTTCGACAGATACTTTGAATATCTGAACAAAAAATCAGTACAAGTATTTAAGCTTCAGTTAGGGCTCCATGATTTTTGCTTGTTCAAAAATTTTACCAGATGTATCCTCACCATCCTGATGGTAAAACGATTTCATCTCCTCTTGGCCGCTTTCGTACTGATGACTGCGTGCATCAATGCAACTGCTGTCTATAACGTGCTCGGCAATCGTGTCGGGTCTATCACACCTTCATCCGAGGGTGCGTTTGTGGTGAAAAATGAAGAGGGAGAAATTCTCGGTGCAGAAAAAACTGGAATCATTCGCGATGTGAAAGGCAGGCGCATGGCTCTCGCTGAGGATGGTGTGATTACGGATCTCCGCGGTGTGCGATTGGGTGCCGTGACGAAGCAAGGCGATTGCATCGACCCCGAGGGCAAGCGTGTTGGAAAGATCGCAGGCAATGTAACAATGGAAGGATCCGGTGGTGCGTGTTTGCTGTTATTGCTTTTACAGGAATAGACGACTTATGGAAAAAACTGTCGCACGTATTCTTCGCCAAGCGTCGGCTTGATCGGCAATTTTTCCTGAATATGTCCCTCGGGAATTGCAACCAGCACATCCTGATGTGTCTTTGGATGTGATGTGACGGTGAGCGTAAATTTTCCTTCCATCAGCGCTTTCTTTGCTTCCTTGGAGAGCTCTTGATCGAAGATCTGCTCCACTCCCCTCTCTTGGATATCTTTTTCCACGGTAGCTTTCATTGTTTCCGCCATTGCTGGTTCACTCTCCATTTGAAAACGAATCTCGGCCATGCGCTCATTTTTTTTCATTTCGCGCTCCAGATCCTCCGGCCCCTTCACCTTTTCCCGAAGCATTTCGTACGCTTCGGGGCTCCGCATGCGCTTACGGATGCGCTCGCGTTCTGGGGTGGAGAGATGATCGAGGTAGGAATCGGACATCTTAACTGCAGCCAGAGGTTGCGCCACAATCGAGGCATACTTCGCAGCTGCCATTGCGCTTCATCTTCATACTGCCACAACCGCTACACATGCTTCCGGTAAATCCCTGGAGCTTTGCTTGGGCCAATTTGGTGGTCGAAGTAGACTCTGCCTTTTCTTCGCTTGTGATGCCACGGTCGCGCACCGTCATGCCGGACGTCATCTGTGTTGCGCCCTCATCAATGATCGGGAGACGCATCGCAAATGCTTCCTTACTCTTCGTGCCCTCGGCATAGGCGCGATCGACGAGATCCGAATTGTGGAACGTCTTTGCCTTTTCTTTCGTGAGGAACTTGAGCGCCAACCAGCGTGCCAGGTAATCCATGATGCTTGTGACCATTGGGATTTCTTTGTTTGCGGTCATACCCATCGGCTCGAATCGCTGACGGACCAATTTTTCGCACAGCACCTCGAGCGGTACGCCGTACTGCAGGTTCATGGAGAGCGAGAGCGCGAGTGTATCCATGACGCCGGAAAGCGTCGTGCCTTCTTTGTTCATCTTGATGAAGATCTCGCCCGGCGTTCCATCCTCGTACATGCCGACGTGGATATAGCCTTCGTGACCTGCAACGACGAATTTGTGCGCGATCGCCATACGCTCCTCCGGGAGCTTGCGGCGGCGCGGCACTTCCTTGATGACGATTTTTTCGACGATTGTCGGTTCCACCGTTCCCTTCGCATCTTTCTTCTCCTTCGTATCGGACCTATTGGAAAGCGCCTGGCTCAGCTTGCTCCCATCGCGATAGAGCGCATTCGCTTTGAGGCAGAGCCTCCAACTGAGGAAGTACGCGCTCTTGATGTCCTCCACCGTTGCTTCGTTCGGCAGGTTGATGGTTTTGGAAATCGCACCCGAGATGAATGGCTGCGATGCGGCCATCATGCGGATGTGACCCTCAACGGAAATAAAGCGCTTGCCGATCTTGCCGCACTTGTTGGCGCAATCGAACACCGGCAGATGCTCGGGCTTTAGATTCGGCGCACCCTCCACCGTCATGTGGCCACAGATAACGAGATTCGCCTCCTCAATTTGGGTGTCTGAAAATCCGAGCGCGCGGAGCAAATTGAAATTGAAATCGGCGGCAGCCTCTGCAAAGCCAAGACGCTTCATCGTATCTTCCCCCATTGTCCACTTGTTGAACGCAAAGCCAATTTCGAAGACTTGCGGCAAGTTCTTCTCGATGTTCGCGATATCGGCATCCGTGAATCCCTTGGCCTTGAGCGATGCGCGGTTGATGTGCGGGGCGCCCTCCAGGCTGAGCGTGCCCATCACATACTTCATGATCTCGCGGATTTCCGTCTCGGAGTAGCCGAGGTTTTTCATCGCGGGCGCGACCGATTGGTTCGCGATCTTCATGTAGCCGCCACCCGCGAGTTTCTTGAATTTCACGAGTGCGAAATCGGGTTCGACGCCCGTCGTGTCGCAATCCATCAGGAGGCCGATCGTCCCCGTCGGTGCGATCACCGAGACCTGCGCATTGCGGTAGCCGCTTTTTTCTCCTCTCGCGAGCGCGCGATCCCAGCACTCCTTGGCGGCCGTCAGCATGTCCTCGGGGCACTCGTTCTGATCAATGCCGACGGGTGAAATATGGAGCTCTTCATACTCCTTCACAGGCGCGTGGTAGGCGGCGCGGCGGTGATTGCGGATGACACGGAGCATGTGCTCGCGATTCTTCTGATACCCCGGGAACGCACCCAAGTGCTCGGCCATCTCGGCCGATGTCGCGTAGCTTTCACCAGTCAGGATCGCCGTCAGTGCCGCCGAGATCGCGCGGCCGCGCTCAGAATCATACGGAATGCCCATACGCATCAGCATTGCACCGAGGTTCGCGTACCCGAGGCCAAGCGTGCGGAACTGATAGCTTACGTTCGCGATCTCTTTGCTCGGGAACTGCGCCATAAGGACCGAGATTTCAAGAACGATTGTCCACAGGCGCACGGCGTGCTTGTAGCGCTCCAGATCGAATGTCCCGCCTTTATAGAACGTGAGTAGGTTCAGGGATGCCAAATTGCACGCCGTATTATCGAGGAACATGTACTCGCTGCAGGGATTCGATGCGTTGATGCGCCCATCCTCCGGGCATGTGTGCCAATCGTTGATCGTCGTGTCGTACTGGACTCCCGGATCCGCGCACGCCCATGCGGCGTAGCCGATCTGATCCCAGAGCGCCTGGGACTTGAGCGTCTTCGATGGCTTCGGTGCCCTGCCTTCTGCCGTCGCCTTCTTGAGCTCCGTCCTCCAATACAGATTCCAGTCCGTATCCTTTTCTACGGATTCCAAAAATTCATGCGAGATGCGAATCGAGTTGTTGGAGTTCTGACCCGAGACCGTCAGGTACGCCTCGCCGTTGAAGTCCGTGTCGTACCCGGCCTGCGCCATCGCAGCGACTTTCTTTTCCTCATTCACTTTCCAATTAATGAATTCCTCGATATCCGGATGATCGACGTCCAGACACACCATTTTTGCCGCTCTGCGGGTCGTACCGCCGGATTTGATGGCCGCGGCCGCGCGATCGCCGATTTTGAGAAAGCTCATGAGGCCTGAGCTCTTGCCTCCGCCTGAAAGCGGCTCCCCCGCTCCGCGCAGGCTCGAGAAATTGGTGCCCGTGCCGGAGCCGAATTTAAACAAACGTGCCTCGCGGACCCACAGGTCCATGATGCCGCCCTCGTTCACCATGTCATCATTCACGGATTGGATGAAGCACGCATGCGGCTGGGGATGCGTGTAGGCATCTTGGCTTCTCGTAACCTCGCCCGTATCCGGTTCGCAGTAGTAGTGGCCCTGCGCGGGGCCCGTGATGCCATAGGCGTAGTGGAGGCCCGTGTTGAACCACTGGGGGCTGTTCGGCGCCGCCATCTGGTGCACCAACATGTAGCTGAGCTCATCTTCAAACGCCTGCGCGTCCTGCCTGGTCTCGAAGTACCCGTGCGTCTCGCCCCAGGAGCGCCAGCAGGCGGCGAGGCGCCGCACCACCTGTTTGACGGTGCGTTCAGGACCCGTGATCACTTCGCCTTTTTCATTCTTGAGGACAG
>CAZUFJ010000090.1:0-4386 GCA_964619805.1 uncultured Candidatus Peribacteria bacterium
CGGCTGCGCCACGGCGTTCGCGAACGCGCGTGGTTGTGGGGGAGAGGAGCGGCGCGGGATATTTACTCTTTATCCATGCGACGAGCTCCGGTGTCGTTTCATTGGGTGCGCCCGAATCAATGAGCAGAGATCCTTCAAGAATATTTTTTGGAAGTGTAATTTTCTCTGGCGGCTTCCCACGCTGAAAGAGCACAGGAACGTTTTCCCAGATCACGGCGAAATCGAGCCCGCTGTGGCCCGGGTTCAAGCCGTTTTCTACTTGCAATGCAATTTCTCGAAGCCGAGGCTCCGGAGCCTCGGCTTCGGTGCCGAGGACTCGCGTGACTGCAATCACGAGCGCAGTGGAGGATCCCATGCCTTTGCCGAGCGGCAACTTATTCTCGATGCGAAGTATTCCTCCAAATTTCTTCTCCAGTTTTTTTTCGAGCAGCTCGACAATTTTTTTTGTGAATACGATCCATGCTGGATCGAGCTCTTTTTCATTCCATTTGATTGCCAGATCTTGATCTGCAGCCTCGTAGGATGCTGTGAGTTTTAACGAAGAGGGGACTGCGACGCCGGAATAGCCAAAAACTACGGCGTATTCTCCGCTGAGGATGATTTTCCCCGGTGCGGAGGCGAAGGATTTCATATGAGAGCGGCCTTCTGTGGCCTTGGTGTTTCAGGAACCAAACCGGCGCTTTCGCCGATCAAACTCAGCAAGAGCCTCCGCCAGATCTTCCGTTCCAATCTCTGGGAAAAACTTCGGCGTGAAGATCCATTCTGCATACGTCGATTGCCACAGGAAAAAATTGCTCGTGCGTTGCTCACCTGATGAGCGGAGGATCAGATCGATATCCGGGAGCTCTGGGTGGTCGAGATGCGCGCGGATCTCTTCCTCCGTAATCGCGGCCGTGGAAGGCCGCTCTTCAATTTGAATTTTCTTGAGCGCGCGTACCACTTCATCTTTGCCACCGTAATCCACCGCTAGGTGCAGCGTAAAACTCTTGTAGTCCTTCGTTTCTTCCTCGACTTCCGCGATCAGTTTCGCAAGTGATGGGGGAATGCGATCGCGACGGCCCGAGTGCACGAAACGCGTGTCTTCCGCTGCAAATCCTTTGCGTTCTTTTTGTAAATAATCCTCGAGCATCTTCATGAGCTTTGCGATTTCCTCCGGATCACGTTTCCAGTTCTCGGTGGAAAAGCACCAGACCGTGAGCGTGCTGACCTTGGGGTTTTTTCTGCACCAGTCGGTGAGCGACCGGAAATTATTTACTGCGCGCTCGTGGCCATTCCAAGCGAGTAGACCCTGCGCCTTTGCCCAGCGGCGATTGCCGTCGGGGATGATTGCGAGGTGGAGGGGGGATTCACTCATTGGAGTGCCATTATCCTCTCGAGGCCGAGTGCAAGCCAGGGGGTGTAGAGGGCGGTGTTCTCCTTCATTTCCTTCTGCAATTCCTTAACGCTGATCCACTTCATCGCGGAAACCTCATCGGGATTTGGATGAAGTTTCAAGTTCTCATTCGTTTCTCCTACAAGGAGCGTTACAAATTCATGTTCGACGCCACGCCCGTTCGGATCTTCTGCACGATAGATATAGCTTCCAGATACCGTCATCGGACACGTGGCTCCTAGTTCTTCCCGGAGTCTTCTGGCTCCCGCCTCCTCCGGTGTCTCCCCAGGACGCGGATGGCTGCAGCAGGTATTTGCCCACACACCGGCCCAGAGCATCTTCTTCATACTTCGCTTCTGGAGAAGAATTTTTATGCGCCCCGGCGTGAACAGATACACCGAAAAAGCTTTGTGGAGCGTGCCTTCGCCCGTATGTGCGGCGACAGCCTCCATCAGGCCGAGCTCCTGGCCATCAGTATCCGTGCGGATGACGTCTGCCATACATCATTTTGTACTTCCCGATCCCGTCGTCACGCGTAGCGCGCGTCGCGGTCGCACGCGCGTGAAATTTTTTCTCTGTAAGTCCGCCGCGCGACCGAGTGCGTTTCGCTTGATTGCTTGGCGAGAGATGCTGTCCACCGTCCCGCGGATCCTGCGCTGCACCTGCACTTTGTCGCCCGGATAGGTTTCCTGTGTGCGAGCCGTGTTCGCGTCAGCCTTACTTTTCGCTTCTGCCGCTTTCTGCCGATTGCTCGCGCAGCGACGCAGCAAGAAGACCAACGCACCTTGGCGTTCCTCCTTTGCTTCCGTGATCTTCAACTCCATGCGGCAAATTTCTTCGTGCGTTTTTGGTTTCACAATTTCTGTCGTGCCTTCCTCCACAGCCCCTGCTGCAAGCGGGAAAAGGAGCGACGCTGTAAGGATGGCAATGAGGAAGCGCTTCATGAGGATGTATTCTACGCGCCCGAATCATGTTTGTCACTTCCCGTTCTTCGCACTCCTGCTCTTCGATTTATTTTTTGCGAATTGCTCGAGTTCTCGCACTGTGAGGCCGGGCAAATGCTGTGGGTGAATCTCTTCTCCAGATTCACGCAGTCGTGGTGCGACCATGCGGAGCACGTCCTGAACTTTGTTGCCCGTGTCATAGAGTCCTTGTGCAAGTTGGTATGCGACGTCCTTGGGCCTGAGTCCTGCTGCCACGAGTATGGTGTGTATGCGTTCCCATGGGACAGTGTTTCCCGCTTCGATATCGCGAAGCATTTTAGTGCCGTGCGTTGGGACAATCCCCACCACACGCTGACGAAAGAAATCCATGGGACTAGAATTCTTGGATGCAACAATAGTGGCGAGCACGCGCCCGAGCGGACTCTTATATGTGCCGAATAGCATCGCACGCTTTCCCAATTGTTCAGGGAACCGTTTGAACCAGTCGCGCTCCACTTCCTCGGGGAGCGGTTTTCCAACTGTTGCCTTGGACATCATTCGAAGCTGAGGCAGTGCTGTGACTTCTTTTCCCTTGGCGATTTGTCGGATGACGAGTGGTGTCAGCCAATCAGTAGAACGTTCGGAAGCATTTCGCATACTATCAGAAATCTTATTGGATCCCTTCATACCCTGAATCAGATTCTCCGCCATCTGATGGACGGTCGTGTAATGCTGCAAATGTGCAGGCACTTCGCCAAGTTGTGAC
The DNA here is from genome assembly GCA_964619805.1 of uncultured Candidatus Peribacteria bacterium. GTDB lineage: Bacteria > Patescibacteriota > Gracilibacteria > Peribacterales > Peribacteraceae > 2-02-FULL-52-16. The sequence continues at coordinate 3,062 of CAZUFJ010000090.1, forward strand.
CGACGTGCCAGCGCTTCCTTCGCTCTTGCATCTGCGAGTTGCTCAAGAATAGGAAATACATTCTGAAATGAAAGATCGTGATGCTTGCCTTCTTGACGTTCCAATCGTTGAACCTGCAAATCCATTTTTTGCATGGTCTTCTTATTTCGCCATTCCTGTTCCGGTATGAAATAGCGCGCCAATTCCTTTGTGCTCACATTTCCGAGTTCACGGAGTATGCGCATCTGCAATCCCGATGATTCTAGCCACGACCCCGTGCGCTCAAAGAATCGTGTCCGTTCCGCACTGTATGCGGTTCGTAGCTCCTCTGCATGATCTTCGTTGCGACCGAGAAGCTGGATGAGTGCCTCCACCGCGATCTGATTACTTGTTCTGTTTCCAAAAAGCACACCGCGCACTTCGCTATCGGGTCGATAGCGGTATTCACGATGCTGCGCTTTTATTCCTCGTTCCTCTGGTGCACGGACATCGAGTAACTTTGCCAGATCCGATGCGTTGTATCCACGTTCCTCCATCGCATCGCGCGCGTGATCTCCGAATGATACTCGTTTGGATGCGACTTGATATTCATGATCCCATCGTCGCAGGAATTCCGGCCGTTCGTTTCCGGGAAAGACCTGCGAAACAATACGCTCGACAGTATTCGTATCAATCATTTCACTTTGTGTGAGGAGCGTGGCGTCCTTTGGCCCAATACCAAATGTTGCTTGTATGGATTCTGTAGTCAGCGTCATCCCATGGCGTTCTGCCAAAGTGTGTTCCATAGCGACAAGGAGTTGTGCCAAGGGTTCTTCGAGTGTCCACTCTCTGTACTGGTTTAACTTTGCTTCCTGCCACAGTGCTTCGCCCTGCTTCCATCGAAGTTCTCTCTGTGCGGCAACTTTTTTTTCCTTGCCTTGGTACATCGTCTCAACGAGAGAACGCACTTCTTGATACTTGGGTATCGTCTTGCTTCGTTTGCGCTGCCAAACCGTATTGAACAAGTGTGGAAAATTCTTTTCCACCTGTACGTGCCCACATTCATAACCGATGCGATGGTAAAACGCAGCCAGCTGGTCCGGCCCCAGCAGAATAGTTGCGTTCATCTTGGCTTCTTCGATGGCAGTGAGGAGGTCAGGTGCTTCGGGTGCTGCTGAAAAAATTTCTTTCGCCGTCATCAGATCTAGGAGCTGCTCGCGGATGCCCGGCGAAATGTCATTCTCTTCCCAATATGCGAGGAGTCGTGTGGTTTTGGAACGGTGCGGAACGGCACGAGGCGGCGCATCGCGTTCCATGGGCTGATACCCATTCGCGCTCATCCCTGCTGCCTCTGCGAATGCTCTGTA
>CAZUFJ010000091.1:0-5425 GCA_964619805.1 uncultured Candidatus Peribacteria bacterium
TGGAAATCCTCATGAATAGGAGATCGACCGGTGGTCGATCTCTACCACGATTATTTCTACCCTTTCTTTCTTACCTTCATCCCCCGGGACGCGACGTCCCGGCTGCGGGAAAGGGGCCTTGCGCCAGCGGTCTTACTGCTCGAGGATCTCACTCACGGCCTTGGGCACTTTTGGTTTTTCGCCCCTCTTCGCTTCTTGTTCTTGTTCTGCCCTTGCGGCAGGTCCTTTCTTTCCGGCTGGCACACCAAACTCCATTGTTGAGACCATGTCCGAACGTATACAAGTGACAGCGATACCCAAAAAAGCAGCGACTGCGAAAAGAAGCGCCGCTCGTTCCCCGGCACTGGAGCCATACTCTTCAATGGAGCGTCGCTCGGGTGTTTTGACTGGAGGCGGGAGTGAGGGCTGTGGGACAGTAAGTGTCCCTTTCAGTGCCGCACCATCGGTTCCATGTGCCTTCGGGAGTTCATAGTGAGGTTTCATTGTGGATATATTAAATCATAAAAATATATAAAGTCAATACAACTCTGCTTATTATTATAACTTTCTGTTTTGCCCCGTCGAGGCTTTTCCGTACACTCTCGGACGTCGCAGCGGCTTTGATTGAGTCTTGAGAGCTGTGGACCCCATGAGGATTTTCCTCGTGCGATCCATACCTCTAATTTTTTATGGCGAAGAAGCCGAAGAAGTCTGCAAAAAAAACTCCGAAGAAAAAAATCATGCCTGCCCCCCGCTCGAAGAGCGGAGGTGGGAAGGCCAAGAAGGCCGCTCCGAAGAAAATTGCCAAAGCAAAAAAAGCTGCGCCAAAAGTTTCGAAAAAGCCTGCAAAAAAACCTGTCGTAGCTGCTGCACCGAAGGTGATGGTGCCTGCCTCCCGTAGCTCCGTGAGCGGAGGCGGGAAGCCGTTGCTGAAGAAAATTCTGAAGCCGGAGATAAAGACGAACATGCGCCGATCGTTCTCGGTGCGTCCGCAACCGCCGAAGGTGTCGGACAAAGTGCCGCTCAAGAAATTCGTGTCGCCGCCCAAGCGTCCGTATCAGATGCAGGTGACAGAAAAAGTGTTGCCGCAGGTGATCCCGCACATCATCCCGGGGGCGGGGCGGATCCCCGCCGCCGCCGCATCGTTCCCGGAGTCCTCACGCGTGAAGAGGGTGGAGGATGGACGTTGCTACTTGGTGGAGGAGGAAGTGAACACGTACGTGCCGTCGCTGATCGAGATGCAGCTGAGGAGCTACCGCTGGTTTTTGGCCGAGGGCTTAAAGGAACTCCTGGGGGAGATCAGCCCGATCACCGACTTCTCGGGTAAGAAGCTGGAACTGCGGATCCTCGGTCACACGTTCGACCCCCCAAAGTATGACCCCGAAACCTGCCGCCGCCGCAACTTGTCGTTTGAAGCGGCCATGAAGGGACACGTCCAGCTCATCAACCGTGAGACGGGTGAAATCAAGGAACAAGATGTGTTCCTCGGTTCCATTCCGCTCATGACGAACTCCGGTACGTTCATCGTTGACGGTATCGAGCGTGTCGTGGTGCACCAGCTCGTTCGAAGCCCGGGCGTGTTCTTTTCCCGCATGCCGGATCACCAGAAACACCACGCTGCAAAGATCATTCCGAAACGCGGCGTATGGCTCGAGATCGAGACGGATCGCCGCGGTATCCTCAGCTGCAAAATCGACCGCAAGCGCAAGATTCCAATCACACAGCTGCTCCGCGTCTTCGGGTACCCGACGGACACGGATATCCTGAATATTTTCAAGGACGTCCGCACAGAGGACAAGGATTTCATCCAGCTCACACTCGACAAAGATTCTGTGCGCACCGTAGAGGAGGCGTACCAGAGCGTGTACCGCAAGATCCGCCCGGGCGATCTGGCGACGCCGGAGAACGCAAAGCAACTCATTGATGGGCTCTTCTTCGATTTCAAAAAGTACGACATGGGCACGATCGCCCGCTACAAGCTGAACCGACGTTTCGATTTGAAGACGCCGAGTGACGAAGCGCACCGCGTATTCCAGGTGGCGGATTTCATCGAGATCCTCCGCGAATTGATCCGTTTGAATTCCGGCCAGGGCGTCGCCGATGATATCGATCACTTGAGCAACCGCCGCGTCCGCTCCGTCGGTGAACTCGTGCAGAACAAATATCGCGTGGGACTTGTGCGCACGGAGCGCATCATCAAGGATCGCATGACCGTGATGGATATGGAGACGGTGACGCCGACCCAGCTCATCAACTGCCGTCCGATCACGGCCGCGATGCGCGAATTCTTCGCATCGTCCCAGCTCAGCCAGTTCATGGATCAGACGAACCCGCTTGCGGAGCTGGCGCACAAGCGCCGCCTTTCCGCGATGGGTCCCGGTGGACTATCGCGCGAGCGCGCGTCGTTCGACGTTCGCGACGTGCACACCAGCCACTACGGCCGCATCTGTCCGATTGCGACGCCGGAAGGCCCGAACATCGGTCTCGTCGTTCACCTGGCGGGATACGCGCGCGTCAATGAATACGGATTTTTGGAGACGCCGTACCGCGAAGTGAAGCACGAGGTGCCGCTCGATCCGGATAAATTGCTCGGCCGCATCATCGATATTCCCGTGAAGAAGGGGCGCAAGGTGCTCGTGAAAGAAGCCGACATCGTCAACTCCAAGGAGCTTGCGCGCAACGTGTGTGCGATCCTCAAAAAAGAAGGCAAGAACGTCGCAACCGTGCGGGCCTATGTGACAAGCAAAGTCGTCTATGTCGATGCCGAGCAAGAGCGCCACCTCACGATAGCGCAGGCGCAGACCTCGCTCACCGAGCACGGGGAATTCCGCACGACGCGCGTAAGCAGCCGCCGTGCGGGGGAGCCGGTGCTCGCGCACGTCCGCGATGTGACGCACGTCGACGTGTCGCCACGCCAAATCCTTTCGATTTCTACATCGCTCATTCCGTTCCTGGAGCACGACGATAACACGCGCGCCTCCATGGGAACGAACATGCAACGCCAGGCGGTCCCGCTCGTCCGCCCGCACTCGCCGTACGTCGGCACGGGCATCGAGGGCATCGCCGCAAGAGCATCGGGCCATGCGCTCCTCGCGGAGGAAGATGGTGAGGTGACGATGGCGGATGCGCAGGAGATCGCGGTCGTGTATCGCTCCGGCCGCAAGCAGTCGTATCGCCTCAACACCTTCACGCGCAGCAACCAGGGCACGTGTTTTAACATGCGCCCCCGCGTGATTCGCGGCGACACGGTGCGCAAAGGTCAGCCGCTCGCTGATGGTTCTTCCGTCGAAAACGGTGAACTGGCGCTGGGGCAAAACCTGCTCGTCGCCTACATGTCGTGGGAGGGGTACAACTTCGAGGACGCCGTGATCATCTCGGACCGCGTCGTCCAAAACGGCCTCTACGATTCCATTCACATCGAGTCCTACATCACGGACATCCGCGACACCAAACTCGGGCCCGAGATCGTGACGCGCGATATTCCGAACGTCGGCGAAGCGAAGCTGAAGGACTTGGCAGCGGACGGCATCGTCCGTATCGGTGCGACGGTGCACGAGGGCGATATCCTCGTCGGAAAAATCACGCCGAAGGGTGAGACAGAACTGACGCCGGAGGAGCGCCTGCTCCAGGCGATCTTTGGTGACAAAGCAAAGGATGTAAAAGACTCCTCGCTCCGTCTGCCGGGCGGTGCGGGTGGAAAAGTGGTTGATGTGCATATCTTCGACCGTGCGGAGGGCGATGAGCTCCCGACGGGCGTCATCAAGCAGATCAAGGTCTTCGTCGCACAGACGCGCAAGATCCAGGTGGGTGACAAGATGGCGGGACGCCACGGCAACAAAGGCGTCGTCGCGCGCATTGTCCCCCGCGAAGACATGCCGTACCTCGCGGACGGCACGCATGTTGATATCATTTTGAACCCGCTCGGCGTCACATCGCGTATGAACATCGGACAGATCCTCGAGACGCACTTGGGTTGGGCCTGCCAAGTGCTCGGCATCAAGATCGCAACTCCGGCCTTGAACGGCATCTCGCCGGAACAGATCGAGGACATGCTCCGCGCAGCGGGGCTTCCGCCTACGGGCAAGGTGCAACTCTTCGACGGACGCTCGGGTGAAAAATTCGCGCACCAGACGACGGTGGGTCAGGTGTACATGTTGAAACTCCTCCACTTGGTCGAGGACAAGATCCATGCGCGCTCAGTCGGACCCTACTCGCTCGTCACGCAGCAGCCGCTCGGAGGCAAGGCCCAGCACGGTGGTCAGCGTTTCGGAGAAATGGAAGTGTGGGCGCTGGAGGCATACGGCGCCGCCTACACATTGCAGGAAATGCTCACGATCAAATCCGATGACGTCATCGGTCGCAGCAAGGCGTACGAATCAATCGTGAAAGGCGAGCCGATCCGCCGCCCCAGCATCCCGGAATCCTTCAACGTTCTCGTGAAGGAACTCCAGGCGCTCGGTCTCAAGGTCGAGCTCCTCAAGTTCAAGGAAGAAGTCGCACCCGAGGAGCGCCTGATCGCAGTCGAGCCGACGGAAGTAGAAAAAGTTGAGCTCAGTTCCCGCGTGGTGATTGAGGACGAAGTGGAAGCGGCGGGCGACGTTGCCGCGATCGCAGAGCTCGAGGAGCAGGGGACGGAATCCGCATCCGAAGTCGTCGCCGGCATCGAGGAAGGCGCGGAAGTGGATGCCTCGGGTGAGGGAGCCGTGCAGGAAATGAAAGATGCATCGAGCGAGGATGCAATGAACGACGCCTGACGAGAGGGCAGAAAAGAAAGAAAAGGCAGAAAGGGCAGAAAAGAAAGAGAAGGCAGAAGGGTAAAACCTTCCCGCCTTTTCTGCCATCGCAAAACTCCTCCATTACCCTTGACCCACCTTGGGAGAATCAATAAAATCCCCCAGTCCTATGTTTTCCCCCGCCTACCCGTAGCATTCGACCCCCGAAAGGGGAACCGGATCCTGCGGGTGTGCGTGAGCCACCCGCTTATTTTTTATCTGGCGAGAGCCAGATAAAAAATAACTCTGAGCAAGCGAGTCCGCCTTCGGCGGACGAGCGCGTCGAAGAGTTCATAAGCCCTTCGACTCGCCTTCGACTCGCTCAGGGTGACTCTGCTCGCAGAGTCACGAGGTTCCTTGGCATCACTGGCTCGATAAAAAAGTAGATCATGAAATTTCCCTCGTAGCGGTGTCGGCACCGCTGCAAGGACAACTCATGCGTTGCAATCTGTATCCAGGTTGTAGTACATGAACAGTAATAAAAGAAAATGTTACTCATCGCATCACACGGATGCCTCGACTCTGCATTCCGACGAAGGACGTGGCCAGCTGCGATATGCTTCGGTGAGCCGCTAGGCAGGCGCTATTAACCGGAGATCTCCGAATGGGGAAACCCCGTAGAAGTTATGTTTTACGACCACGTCAGATTTATCTGACGTGGAGGTCACTCAGGG
>CAZUFJ010000092.1:0-3191 GCA_964619805.1 uncultured Candidatus Peribacteria bacterium
CGCATGCAAGCGCGTGAAGCATTTCATTTTCTTTGGATGTCACGAGGCTTCGAAGAATCGTGAGAGCCTCGGCGACAATCGGGTGCATGAGTAGATCCGTCTTACCCTGCAGGATCACGGGGATCCCGCGTGCGCGCAGCACATCATAGATTGATCGCAGCTCGCCATTTGTTTGGACGAGGACAGCGATTTCCTCCGGCGGTACTCCCGCTGCGATTCTTTCCTGCGCAAGATCCGCAATCAACCAGGGCTCGGCTGCATCAGATGGTGGACGCAGGAGCATCGGCTCCGGCCCGACTTCCTCGGTTTCCGCCTTCAGGTCCTTCGTAAGCCCCGGAATACGACCGATCAAACGCTCTTCATTCTTTGCGATCAATCGCCCCGCTGCGTCAAGGACTACCTGAGTGGAGCGATAGTTCGTCTGGAGCGAGATCACCGGAGCCGCAGGAAACCGATCGCGAAACGTGAGCAGGTGCTGCATGTTCGCCCCCTGAAAACGATAAATGGATTGATCATCATCGCCGACGAGGAAGAAATTTGGCTCGTGTGGCACGGTCTCGTACGTCGTCAGTCGCTCGATCACTTTCCATTGCGCGCCATTAAGATCCTGCGCCTCGTCAACGAGAATATATTGATAGCGCTCCTGGAGGCTTGCGAGCAGCCACTCTTCCTCACCGAGCGCGCGTAGCGTAGCAAGGATCATGTCATCGTAGTCGTACAACGCTTTCTCTGCGAGGGTTTCTTGGTACCTGCGAAACATCGCGACGAATTCCGTAAACTTCCGCGCCGCCAGCAGATGCTTCTCATGCTGCTTCGTCCCCTTCTTGCTCTTTCCTTCCATCTGCGATGTGTACTCAGCGGAAACTTTACAAAGATCTTCCCATGATTTCCCTTCGCGCTTGCAGTCGCTGATGCGGCCGAGAATCGCGGCAATCCGCCCGTACGGATCCTTGGGATTGATGAGCTCGGAGGACCCCGACCGTTCATCGATCAAGCCCTCCATCAGTTTGTACTTCGAAAGATCCGAGATCGCCTTGCTCGCTGAGAACGAAGAAAACACCGTGGCATTCCTGGCGATCAGCGCATCGCAGAATCCGTGCACGGTGGCAACGGTGACGCCATACGCATCGGGGCCGATGAGCATGCGAAGTCGGTCACGCATAGCGGTAGTGCCTGCATTCGAGAACGTGAGACAGAGGATATTCCCAGGTCTTGCGTGCGTGCATCGAAGAATATTCGCGACACGTACCGCGAGTACCTGGGTTTTGCCCGTACCCGGCCCCGCGACGCAGAGCACCGGCCCTTCAATCGTTTCGACGGCCGTTCGCTGCTCCTCATTCAAGCGCGCGAAGATTTCCAAGAATGCGTCCGTCTCCCGCGCAGAGTTTTTCTTTTTCGCCGCTGCGTGCGATTTTTTCCCCGATATTGCGGTCGAACGCGGCATGCGGCCCCATAGTACCAGAAATCAAATGCCCATGAAACGCAACGATGTTCCTTTGACACCCATGATACAGTTTTAGAAATTTTATTTTTTCCCACTCCCCCCCTTCCCTATGGGTAATAGCCTCGTCGGCAAGATCGCCGGCATCCTCGTCATTGTCGGCAGCCTGAATTGGGGCCTCGTCGGTATCGGCGAGTTCCTTGGCCGCGAACTCAACGTGGTCGCCATGATCCTCGGCTCGTGGCCGCAGGTCGTTTCTGTTGTCTACATTCTCGTCGGCCTTTCGGCCCTCGTGAAGATCTTTGACAAGAACTAAGACTTTCACCCGCAGCCGGGACGTCGCGCCTGCCTGACCGGTAGGCAGGTCCCGGAAAAATAGCAAAACAAGACAGCGCTTCCTCGGAGGCGCTGTTTTTTGTGCGTAGTTTTCTACTTCTCAAACGAATCCGCCTCGTTGATTTCGTACGCGCAGTGATCGCACTTGCGGATCGCTTTGCCGTCCTTCACGAGATCCACGAGCGTCCCTTTGCGGCATTCCGGACAGAGCTTGCCCTGCGAGAACGAGTGAACGGGTGAGAAACCGACGCGCTTGGGCGCGCCGCCGTGTTCGCGGATCGTGAGCGAGCGCGGGTGATCGCGCATTTTCTGGAGCACCTTGGCCTCGATCTGGCGGATGCGCTCGCGCGTGACGCCGAATTCCTTGCCGACTTCCTCGAGCGTGTGGCCGATGCCGTCGCGGAGCCCGAACCGCATTTCGATGATCTTGCGCTCGCGCGGCGTCAGGAACTCGAGCATCGCATGGACGTTTTCCTTTCTGAGCTGTCGATTCGTCGCTTCAAACGGGTTCACGGCCTCCTCATCTTCGATGAAGTCGCCGAGTTTGCTGTCCTCCTCGGATCCGACGGGCGACTCGAGGGAGATGATGTCTTGGCTGATTTTCTGGATATGCGCGACTTTCTTGATGTCCATCTCCATTTCGACCGAGAGTTCCTCGAGCGTCGGCTCGCGGCCGAGCTCCTGCACGAGCCTGCGCTGCGTGTGCGTTAATTTATTGATCGTCTCGACCATGTGAACGGGGATGCGGATCGTGCGCGCTTGGTCCGCGATCGCGCGCGTAATCGCCTGGCGGATCCACCACGTCGCGTAGGTGCTGAACTTAAATCCGCGCTCGGGATCGAATTTCTCCACGGCGCGGAAAAGGCCGATGTTCCCTTCCTGGATGAGGTCAAGGAACGAGAGCCCGCGGCCGATGTACTTCTTCGCGATCGAGACGACGAGACGCAGGTTCGCCTCCGCGAGCTGCTGCTTCGCGCCGGCGTCGCCCTTGAGAATGCGTCGCGCCAGCTCCACTTCCTTGCGACCATCAATCAATGGCACGCGGCCGATCTCGGACAAGTACATGCGCACGGAGTCATTCGAAATTTCGAGCAGGTCCACCTCGCGCTCGCGCTTGCGCTTCTTGCGCTCCTCTTCGTTGAGATCCTTGTCGCTATCCACGACGATGCCCGCCATCGCGATCATTTTCTTCGTTTCGTCGTCCTCCTCTTTATCGAGCGTCTCCACCTTTTCGCTCCCCTCGTCATTGTCTCCGTCCTCATCGTCATCAGCATCGGTATCATCGGATGCAATCTCCGTCAGATCCTCCGTCGGCTCCGGGATCGCGAGCGCCGTCTTGCCGCGCTTCTCCCAAATTAATGCGTCCTTCACGTCGATCACCTGAATGCCGAGATCCACGAAGAGCGAATAGATG
>CAZUFJ010000093.1:0-18736 GCA_964619805.1 uncultured Candidatus Peribacteria bacterium
TCACGCGCTTGCATGCGAATGTTTTGGCGTGCGTGCGTCGGATCTCGGTCGTGTGATTGCGGCGGCACGTGAAAGCAAAAGGAAGAGCGTGGATATTTTGCTGGAGCTGGAAACATCCTCAGTTTCATTTGCGGACAAAAATTCACTTCTTCGTGCGCGTGACATATTGCTCGATCTTGCACAGAAAAAAGAATCCCGCACGCTGCTCGATACGATGGAGCATGTACTCCGTGAGTGTGGGCTTTCGACGGGCGAACGCGCACGTGATCCACTCGATCTCGCCGCTATCGAAGCATTTTTCCAATACACCAAACAGCGTTGCCTCGATCATCCGTTCCTCGGTCTGACAGAGTTCCTCCGCGATCTGGAATTCTATGCCGATGAAGCGCACGGACAGCTGCGGCTGACCTACCAAGTGCCGCATCTGGTGACTTCCGGTGTCCAGCTTCTTACGGCGCACCAAAGCAAAGGATTGGAGTTCCACACGGTATTGTTATCAGGATTTCGCGAAGGGCATTGGGATGATCGGCAAAATCACTCGCGTCTTTCCATTCCAGAGGATCTGCTCTTTGGGTGGGAATCAGAACAGAAGCAGTATGAGAAACATCAAGACGAGCGACGTGTTGCCTATGTTGCAATGACGCGCGCGAAGCGAGAGTTGATCATGCTCTGTCCCAAGGAATTTGCAGTCGGTGAGCGAGCACGTGCAGTTTCACCGTCTGCATTCTTTGCGGAGGCCGGTCCGCTTCCGGAGCGTGACTGCGCCCTTAAGGATCCAGAGCGCTCTTCGTTGCTGTTGCTTCAGCCGAAGCGAGAATTACCCGCGGAGCACGATGCGTATATCCGCGAGCGCATCGAATCGTTCGCGCTTTCCCCGAGTGCGCTCACGGCATTCCTCACGGATCCCGAGAAATTCCGTCGCGTGTACTTGCTTGGGCAACCGGAACACTTGAGCGAAGCGTCACTGCGCGCGCTTGGCTATGGTAGTGCCGTACATTGGGCGTTAAAGGAGTGGGCAGCAGCACTGAAAGACGGGAAGAAATTTGCAGTAGCAGAGCTCCTGGAGGCCTTCACATGGCACTTAAATGAGCGAAACGTTCTGACGACACAGCAGCGGGATGACCTCCTTGCGCTCGGATCCGTCGCATTGCCAAAGTACTTCCAGGGCAAACTTCATGAGCACCGATCTTTCCTCTATGCATTCGAGCGTGAAGTGCGAGCGCGGCTTGCGGATTCTGATGATCCTTCCGGCCCCGGCATTTCACTGAAGGGAAAGATCGATCGCATCGATCTGGCATCCGCAACATCTGCGGACGCCGTCATCATTGATTACAAGACTGGAAAACCAAAAACTCCCTTCGTCATTCGCGGAGGATTGGATCCGGGGAAAATTTCATGGAGAAAGGAAGGCGAAAACTTCCGACAGCTCGTGTTTTATGCCTTACTGCTCGAGCAGGCGGAGCCGCTCCTCGTTCCAAAGGTATTTGCGCTTGAATTCATAGGCGAGCGCGGCGAGGACCCGCAAACGCGCGCGTTCGAAGTAACGGAGCAAGAAAAAGAAGATTTGCGCGCACTGATTCGTACGGTATGGAAGAAAATCTCCGAACTGGATTTCACACCAGTACCTGTGTCCGCAGCATTGGACGCGAAAGAAACTGAATAAAATACTTGTTCAGTATTTTTCTCTCGATCTAGGGCTCAACTGATTTCAGATGCTCCACGAATTTATGCATTGCACGGCCGCGATGACTGATGTGATTCTTTTCATGAACGCTTAATCCCGAGTAGACGGCATTGAATCCCTCGGGACGAAAACATGCGGAGATGGGAAGGCCGGGAAGATAGGAAGCCTCCAGTGTTTCCGTAATTTCCCCATCGCATGTGCCTTCGAAAAAGAACTCATTTCCCTCTGCATCAATGTACGCAAGAACGCAGACAAAGCGTGCGCGCTTATTCTTTTCTGTTTTCATTCGATTGAGAAAGTACTGAATCCACCCTTCATCGTTCGCAGTCGGTCCCGCACCCCAGCGACGCGTGTGAATGCCAAGTTCTTTCGCGAGTGCCTCGACAAGGATTCCCGAATCATCCGCGAGTGTCGGAATGCCGGATTTCTGAAAATAGAACCGCGCCTTCTCGAGAGCATTCGCTTCAAAGGTATCGCCGTGCTCTTTTGGTGATGCAAGTATCCCTCGTTCCTCCGGCGATAAAATTTTTACATCGAGCGAGGCCAGCGCCTCACGCATTTCCTGAATTTTGCCCGGGTTCGAGGTGCCAAGAAGAAGCTCGCGTGTCATTTCAAAAAATATCATACCGAAGAGCAGCCTTCCACGGCTGCGACTTCAGACCGCCGTCTTCTCCATATACACCTTTCGCGCTTTCGCGCCATCCGCGGGGCCGATGAGGTTCCTTTCCTCCATGATGTCGAGGAGGCGCGCGGCGCGGGCGTAGCCGACCTTGAGCTGGCGCTGCAGCAGGCTGGCAGAGGCTTTGCCTGATTCCTGGACGACGCGAACGGCATCGAAGAACAGGTCATCACCGCCGTTGTCATCGGCATCCAGATCAATGTGCCCCGATGCAGGCGAGCCGTCGATGTTCGAAACATCGTCGATATCCTCCTCATTGGAGATGAGCCCGATCTGCTCCGTAATCTTGCCGCCGCCCGCGATCTTCACCGCGTTGATCACGCGTTCGGTTTCCTTGGTCGAGACATAGATGCCCTGGATCCGAAGCGGCTTCGGCGTGGAGGCCGTCATGTAGAGCATGTCGCCCTTGCCAAGCAAATCCTCGGCGCCGATGCCATCAATGATCGTGCGGCTGTCGACCGCGCTCACGGTGCGAAACGCGATGCGCGTGGGGATGTTCGCCTTGATGAGGCCGGTGATGACATCGACGCTCGGACGCTGTGTTGCGATCACGAGGTGTATGCCCGCGGCGCGCGCCATCTGCGCGATACGCGAGATCATCATTTCCGTGTCCCTGCGATACTGACGCATCATGAGGTCCGCGAGTTCATCCACGACGATCACGACGCGCGGAATGATGTTCTCCTCCTCCGTCTGCTTCTCGTTATATTCCTCCAGATTGCGCACGCCCGCATCAGAGCATCGGTGGAGGCGGCGTCCCATTTCCGCGACTGCCCAGCGAAGCGCCTGCAACGCGCGCTCGGCCTCGGTGATCACCGGGGTGAGCAAGTGAGGGATGCCGTCGTAGGGCATCAGCTCCACGCGCTTCGGGTCGATGAGGATGAACTTCAGCTCGTGCGGCGCGTTCTGGTACAGGAGCGACGTAAGGAAGACGTTCATGCAGATGGATTTCCCCGAGCCCGTGGCGCCCGCGATCAGCAAGTGCGGCATGTCCTCCAGGCTGGCCACAACGGATTCGCCCGACACGTCGCGTCCGAGCGGAAGCGTGAGCGAGGAATCGCTCTGCACGAAGGACGAGGTCTCGAGGATCTCCTTCAAGTGCACGATCGTGCGCTTCGCATTCGGCATTTCGATGCCGACGAGCGATTGGCCGGGGATCGGCGCCTCGATCCTTAGGCTCGGTGCCGCGAGCGCGAGCGCCAGATCATTCTTCAGGTTCGCAATGCTGCTGACCTTCACGCCCTCGGACGGCTCCACCGTGAACTGTGTGACGGTCGGCCCTGGCCGCGCGTCGCGCACCACGACCGTAATGTCGAATTCATTCAACTTCTCCTCAATCAGTTTCGCCTGCCGCTTGAGCTCCTCATCATCCACCGTGAGCTCGCTGTGGTCAGTATCGAGCAGATCGAGCGCCGGGAACGTCCACTCCTCGTAACGCGTGTCCTTCATCTCGATCTCGTCCTTCAGTTTTTTCCCGAGGGCTTTCTCCTTCGCCTTGTCGGCCTTCATCTTCACCTGCGCGAAGGCCGGGCGGACGATATTGAGCTCCGCCGGTTCCGCATCGATCTCCACCAGATCATCGTCGTCCTTTGCATCCTCCTCCCATTCCTCCGCCGTCACTTCCTCGAGCACCGGGCGCCTGCGGGTCGCACGCGGCGTTGCGCGCTCCTTCATCCATGTACGCAATGCCTCGAAATCGGGCTCGAATGCGACGACAAGGCCGACGAGGAATGCGGCAGTGAGGACTACATATCCGACCGCACGCGTGAGGAGGAGGACGAAGGGGACGCTCACGAGGAAACCGATCGCGCCGGCGAGCTCATCGCGGTTCGGCCCCAGCTGCTCAAGCGGCGCGCCGATATGCATCAGGCCGAGGAACGAAAAGAGGCAGAGGATGAGGCCGACCGAGCGCCGCAATTCCGGCCTCTTCCCCGGCGCGACCCAATCGAGAACGCCGGAGATGAGCAGGAATGCAGGAAAGATCACCGCCCACGATCCGAAGAAGAACGTGAGCACTTGGTGTACGGCATTGCCCGCGAGGCCCGCTTGATTGCGGATCGCGAGGAACAAGAGAATGCCGAGTGCAATCTGTACCGTTCCCGAAATCACGGCGCGCGTCTCGGGCGCAAGCCCTTCTTTTTTCGGTTTGATACGGCGGGTTTTTCTGCGTTGGCGCGGCATTGGAAAGCAGTATACAAGAATTTTCTACAACTGTTGAGGCCGAATTTTGGCTTCTTCTAGCGTTGATTCGTTTATTCGTTTTTTTGTTGACTCGCAACCGTCGCTTCCAAGTAACGAATAAACGAGTAAACGAAGTTACGAAATCGCTCACCCTCAGGTACTATTTATTCATGAAAATGCTCGTCTTTGGATCGCGCGGTTACCTCGGTCGGCACTTCCTTGATTTCTATCGCGATGCAGTTGCTGTTGATGTCGATATTGCAGATCCAGCTGCCGTTGTCGACGCACTTGACCGTGAAAATCCCGATGTCGTGATCAACGCTGCAGGGAAAACAGGACGACCGAATGTGGACTGGTGTGAGGATCATAAACCGGAAACAATTCGTGCGAATGTGCAGGGCCCATTGGTACTGCTCGATGCCTGTTTGGCGCGCAACATCTATCTCGTTCATTTGGGCTCCGGGTGTATTTACGAGGGGGGCAATCAGGGGAGGGGATTCACAGAGGAAGATCCGCCGAATTTCTTCGGCAGCTTTTATTCCAGGACGAAAGCATGGTCCGAAATGATGCTCCGCGAATTCCCTGTATTGATTTTGCGCCTTCGCATGCCGTTCGATGCATCGCGCGAGGAACGAAATCTCCTTATCAAGCTTTCAAAGTATTCCAAAGTTCTCGATGTCGAAAATTCCCTCACGTTTCTCCCGGATCTTCTGGCCGCCGCAGACATGCTCATCAAGAAACGCGCGACCGGCATCTACAACGTCGTGAATCCCGGCGCGATTTCGCCGTATCGGATCATGGAGCTGTACCGCGAAATCGTGAATCCCAATCATACATTCGAGCGCTTGAAGCTCGAGGGCTTAGGTGATGTCGTCCGCGCCGGCCGCAGCAATTGCATCCTGACGACGAAGAAGTTGGAGGGGGAGGGGATAGTGCTGCCTCCAGTGGAGCAGAGAGTGAGGGAGGCGTTGGAGGCGTTGAAGCAATAAATCGCCAGCTCATCCTTCGTCAGCTTGTCACAGCTTGTCAAAGATTGTTGGTTCCATTCTATTGCATGCACGGAGAGGAGAGGGATAAGCTCCCCCCATGGATCAGCGTTCCTACACCATCCTCTCCGGGGCGATCTTCGGCCTCATCGCCGTGCTGCATGTCCTGCGTTTCTTCTTCCAGTGGCAGGCAACGATTGCAGGCGCGACAGTACCTCTGTGGCTCAGCGGCCTTGCGGCCGTGGTCGCAGGAGTGATGGCCCTCGCGGCCTTCCGGGTCGTCCGCCGCTAAGGCGTCACCGGCAATCCTGCGGACAGCTCACAGCTTTTACTATTTTCCTAGGTAACATTCCTAAAGAAATTTTCACGTACCCATATATTGATATATGGATATATGGATGTGAAGCGCGAGAGGGGTCGTCGTTGCCGCGGTCGCCAACATGGTTCTCGGTTTTCTCTGGTTCGGTCCATTCTTTGGCAAGCAATGGACGAAACTCGCGGGTATTTCGAATCAGCAGATGGAAGCATGGGTATTGTCCTGGCAGTAATGTAAAATTCTCGTAGCTCCTCCTCTTTGGCCATCCTCCGGGAGGGGCGAGAAGATGCCTATTGGCATCTTCGAGGGGGTCAGTGGTTGCATCCAACACTGACCCTTTTTTCACAAAAAACTTTCGCGGGCCGAGAGAGTCTTCTTCGCAAGCTACGAAGACATGATATTGTGTGAAGCAGAATGGTGGGCCGGGAGGGACTCGAACCCCCGGAGCCGTAAGGCACCGCGTTTACAGCGCGGCGGAATTGCCACTATCCGACCGACCCACGATTGATGACCGAAAGAACGTAGAATGAATGATAACGGAGTTACTCGCCGGCCGTAGTCCCGCAGGCGCGGGACGAAGGCTGGCCGACCCACGTTGCAGATTGTATGGATTTTGCCCTTCTACTTCAATGTTTTCGAGATCAGCGTTACGCCTTCCCTTTGCCATCTTTCTATAACAAACGATTTCCTCGGAGTGTCAATGGAGTCCCACGTAAGAAGGGGGGAGGGTTCGCGTCAGAGAACCTGCACAGTATTATTTCTTCCCCCATTTTTTTATGCAGAAATTTCTTGCATCCCTCGCGGCATCCGCTGTCGCGTTTTCCTTGGCCGGCCCGGCGCTTGCGAACGATGATGATGCCGAACATGGCCGCACTGAGGTGAAATTTTCGACGCGTGCAGAGGGACGCACCGGAAGCGGCGGCACGACTGTCCGCGATCTCGAGTGCATGCAGACGGCCGTCGACAAGCGCGATACTGCCGTGATCAACGCGCTCGTGACGTACACGAACGCGTGGAGGACATCGCTCGAGATCCGTCGCACGGAATTGAAAGCCGCGTGGGGTCTCCAGATCCAGTCGGAGCGCAGCCGCGCGATCAACGCAGCGTGGAAGAAATTCCGCGAGGCCAGAAAAGAGCAGCGTCGCACGTTCCGCGAAGAGCGCAAGAACGCTTGGAGGCAGTTCAAGACCGAAGCAAAAGCGTGCAAGGTCCAAAATCTGGATTTCCAAGGCGAATCTGCCGATCAAGACTGACGCGAGCCCTTCGTTAGTTTCGCGCTCTCATGAGGACCTCCTGCCCGCCCGGCTGAGCCGTTTGGACGGACGCGTCACGAACGTGACGGCAGCGAGGCTGAGCGCCACAGCGACCCAGAGTCCCGGGCCGGTCTTCGGCTGCGTGAATGGCTTGTATCCTTTGACGTTTTTCAGAGGCGCGCCTGCGTGAGCTGTATCGGAAACAGGTTCTCCCGATGTGTCGAACGGATGTTCGCGCGTGCTGCCGACCGTGTAGGGGTTATAGGGAATGAGCGAATTCTGTTTACCGACAGGATCGGATTGCGAGCTCGTCGGCGCGACTCCCGCGGTCAGTGGCCCGAGAGGATCCATGCTATCGATCGTGTCTTCGCGGTTGTCCGGTGCGATCACTGCGGTGTTCTTTGCGCTTGAAGAGGACTGCGCGGTTTGCTTGGCCGCAATCGCGGGTTCGGTACCCGAGGAAGATCCTGCCTCAAGATCGCCGAAGATGCTTTTGTCGTCCACTGCTTTCTTCGAAGGTTTCACGGGAGCCGCGCCTTTCACGGTCGATCCGTCCGTGGCGAGCACGTTGATTTCACCGAAGACATCGACCGAGGTCGTCGAGATGTAGGAGTGCCGTCCTGTCGCCTGGCTCTGCGAGAGTGTAAAGCGCTGCTCGGATCCCGGAAAGATCGCGGGCGTGTAGAGGGTTGTTCCATTGGATCCCATTAAGGTATCGGATTCCAGAATGTGGGGGATCGTATCCTCATTGATCCACACGATCTCTTGTCCTGGGCGGACGTTTGCTGCTTTCGGGACGAGGCCATTTTCTGTAATGCGGATCTGGACGCCGGTCGCGACGATGGACTGGGCAACCTCCGTTCCGCGGATGCTCGGAATCACATCGAAGAACGAAAAGCCCGCGACGAGGACGGTGAGAATGCCGAGGGCTGCTGCGGGGCGGCGTGAAACGCCCTGCAACCCGACAGGAATACGCGTGGGCACAGCGGAGGCAGGTTTCTTTGAGAGCGGGAGGGGATCTTGGTCCCCGTCGCCCGTGGAATGCCAATGAGGGTGAAGCTGTATCACAGGCGTGAGGCGGCAGTCATCTGCCTGCGCAACGCGAAGAGCGTTCCGATGACGGCAGAGAGAACGAGGAGCAGCGCGATGTTCGAGGACATACCCGTCTTACCAGGGACCGCTTTCGTCGGTTTCCCTGTGAGCGGATTTTTCCCCTGAGGTCCTGTGTTTTTTGCTCCGCCAACGAGCGGATTTGTCGAGGTCTTCGGGTCGCCGACGTTTACGGCAACTTCTTTACTGAATGCACTCTCCTCATTTGCTTTGTTGACCCCGCGCACGGCGAAGTAGTAGGTAGTGCCGAGCGGCAGCACTCGTATCGAGAGAGTGGAAGCGGTCGCGGGGAGGCTGCGCCTCTGGATGTAGCGGCCGGTCTCTGCTCCATAGTAGAGGTTGTATCCCTCAAGTTCCCCGGAAGCGAGAGGGTCCCACGCGAGGTACACGGTGCTGCCCTCCGTCGTCACGCGGAGGTTCTGGACTTGGAGGAGGACGAAGGAGGTGCGGGTGGAGGACGCGGAAGAAGAAAGAGAGGAAAGAGACGAAGGAGAGGAAAGAGAGGAGACCGAAGAGACCGAGGAATCCTTCCATTCGCTCGAAGCGGATGTCGCGCTTTCCGCACTCGTGGGAGCGTTCTTGATTTGGACGAGTAAGGAACCGAGCGTGTCGCCGAGGATATTCGTTTCCTTTCCGTCTTCTTTCACGACGACGGCGGTGTGGCCGTCGGTGGAATCCTTCACATCATAGAATGCGAGGACGGTTTTGCCTCCTGCAGGGAATTTCTTTACGTTCATTTGAATCCGCGCAATGGGGATCACGGCATCGGAGACGGAAGCGTTATTCACCGTTTGGAGTCCGATCTGGATGAAGCCTTGGAGCGCTGCAAAATCCGCTTCGCCAGGCACGATGACGGGGAACGCTTTTCCCGCCTCCACCTTGGTTCCTTCCAGGATCGCGGGGTCATACGACATCCATCCGCGTATGCGGGAAACCGGCTTGCGTCCGGGATTTTCCAGGACCAAATCCATGTCGAGCAAGCTCGAAACGGCGAGTTCCGGCGTCTGCAGCGTCTGCGGATCTTTGACGGCGTAGGCGGCGCACTTCGTCTGGTCCTCCTCTGCGCAGTGCGGCCGCAGCTTCAGGATCGCGCCACCCGTTTGAGCGGAAGCGAATGAAGGAAGCATTACGAAGAGCGAGCTTGCGACGATTGCAGCGGCAATCATACGCGCGGCATGCCGGTGCGTTACGTGTGAGAACTGCATGGGATCAGCGGACGGAGAGCGTGCGAAGAATGCGAAGCGCATCCTCCACAGTCAGCCGGCCATCTCCGTTGGGGTCGGCCTTGAGCTGGAGGGACGTCGCTCGTACGTAGCCTTGCGTGATTTCGAGGAGCGCGATTGCATCGTCCATCGTCACGAACCCGTCACCCGTGATGTCGCCTGCGGAAAACGCGGGGACATCACCGCGGAAGATCTCGATGCTCGTCGCCTGCGTCGCCGCGAACGGATGCACTTCGCCGGCCGTTTCAATACCGAGCATAAAGGAGCCGATGACGCACATCGTGCCGAAGGCTGCTATTTTTCCGAAGCGCGAAATCTGTGGAAGGGTGGGTGTTTGCATTTCTCCTCAGTATAGGCCAAAAACGCATTTTCCTCAATCCGCAGGGACTTGATGAATTACAAGATTATTTTATTTATATAGTAGTGATTTGGCTTGCGTTAGCCACCTTCTTAATTAAGCAAATAATACTGCCCCATGCTGGGCAGTCCGAAGCCGGGACGGCTGCGGCTGGCAGATGCGGAAAAGAAATGAATACTTTGGTTCCAGCTGCGCGCGTCCTCGGGCGCAGGCTCCCCGCCTCGCGGAGCGGCAAATAGTTCTATACTTCACAGGTGTCCACTATCTTCCTCTTCACCGGCGAGAATGGGTATGCGCTGAGCCAAGAGAAGCAGCGCTGGCTGCGGGAATTTGCAACGAAGCATGGGCCGGAAAATTTGACGCGCTTGGAAGCCGCGGGGCTCACGTTTCGCGAATTTCTGGATGAAATATCCGCGGCACCCTTTATTGCAGAGAAGCGCCTCGTCCTCGTTGCCGGCGTTCCGCGTTTTTCCAAGGAGGAGATGAAACGAATACCCGATGTGATGCATGAACAAACAGTGCTCGCTTTTTTCGACGCAAAACCGGACAAGCGACTGGGGGGACTCAAGGAACTCGAGCGCGTCGCGACGAAGAAGAATTTTATGGTGCTGAAGGGAGCGGAAGTACGGGCATGGGTGTTGACGTTCACGAAGTCACTCGGGACAGAAATTTCCAAAGATGCGGCACAGCTTCTGCTCACCGTTGTCGGAATCGACCAAGCTTTTCTTGCAACCGAACTTCAGAAACTTACGCTCCGCGCATCCGGCAGGGGGATTACGGCAGACGATGTCCGCGAGCTTGCAGTTCCTTCGGGCGAGCAGGAGGTGTGGGCGCTCATGAACATGCTTGCATCGGGGAAGACGGCTGAAGCGCTTGCATTCACGGAGGAGCAGCTCCGCAGTGGCAAATCGCCCCAGGCACTGTGGGGCATGTTGCTCTGGACGCTCGAAAATATCAGCGTTGTTCGCGCTGCGGTCATGGAGGGTATCCGTAATCCTGCGAAAATCGCGCAAGCGGGCGTTCCATTCCCGAGTGTGCGGACGTTACGTTCGCTCTGCGAGCGCATCAACGATGAAGATCTTCGAACGTTGCTCGATCGAACGATCGAGGCGGATATCGCACTCAAGACCGGCGGCTATCGTGCGACGGCTGAAGCGCCGGAGGAGCTGGTGGCATTGATTGACCGATATGTTTTGGAGGCAAGCGAGTTAGGACTGAGGTGTTAGGACTTAGGAAGCTCGCTAACATTCGACCCGAAGTCCGAAGTCCCAAGTCCTAAGACGCTTCCTCAATCTCCTTCAACACCGTCTCCGCGTTCCTCTGTTCCTCTGCCGCATGTGTGGACTCCTGCTCTGCGCGCTCTGCGCGGCGGCGGTTGCGCTCCTCCTCGGTTTGGCGCGCGATTTCCGCGCCACCGACCGTATCGATTTCCTTTGCGTACTTCGCGTCAATCGCCTGCAGCTGCGCGCGTTCGTTTGTGAGGATGCCGCGCAGATCCTGAACCTGCTCCGGCGTCATCACGGGGAGGATAGTGATCCAGTACTGCCGCTCTTCATCGTTCATGCTCTCGGATTTTAGGATCAAGTCGCAGATATCCGAAAATTTCGCGCGGATCTCATCGGAGATCGTTACGGAAGAGCCAGAGGTTGATGGAGCTTGAGGGTCAGCCATAGAGACCTTATAGCATAGCTTTGAGCTTTGAGCGATCAGCGTTGAGCACTAAAAAACTCAAGACTCAAAGCTTGTTACGCGACTCCCAAGATTTCGTACTCGATCTTGCCGGATGGCGATGCGATCTCGACGGTGTCTCCTTTCTTTTTCGAGAGGAGCGCCTTGCCGATGGGGGATTCGTTCGAGATCTTGTGTTCCAGAGGGTCGGCCTCCGTCGAGCCGACGATTGTGTACGTCTCCGGATCGTCGTTGTCTGTGCGGTTCGCGACTGTCACGGTCGAGCCGATGTCCACCTCCTTGATGTGGCGGATGTCCGCCTTCTTCTCGGTGATGATCTTTGCGTTCTTGACCTTCTGCTCGAGCTCGATGATGCGGCCTTCAACGAAGGCCTGCTCGTTCTTCGCTTCCTCGTACTCGGAGTTCTCGGAAAGGTCGCCGTACGAGATCGCCTCTTTCAAACGCTGCGCCACTTCCTGGCGGCGGACGGTCTTTAAGTAATCGAGTTCCTCCTTCAATTTACGCAGACCCTCCTTTGTAATAAGAGTCAGATCGTCGGATCCCGCGCCCGAAGCACTCCCCGCGCTTGCGGTGTCGCCCGTGCTCAGATCGTCTTCGTAGTTGAAATCATCAGCCATAGCCGGGCTATTGTAATGAGATTCGGGGGTTCTGCAAGTATGGATTGTCTGCTGCTTCGCAGCAGTCTGCGCCCGGGACGGGCGCAGCTGGAACGAAGGGGTTCGTGTTTCGAGGGTTGGTGTGGTTCGATCCTAGGAGCTGAATAATACCTACCAGCCGCGGCCGTCCTCGGCCGCGGACTGCGCCTGCAAGGCGCAGTAAACTGAATCAACCTTCCAGCAACTCCGGCCACGCCATGCAGGGCAGCTCTTCCGGGTTCTCCTGCGCGAGCGCTTCGATGATGCGTTTCGCGAGCTGGACGTTTGTGATGAGGGGAATGCCGTGGTCGGTCGCGATCCGACGGATGAAGTAGCCGTCGGTCAGTTCGTCCCCGCGCAGGTGCGTTGGAATATTGATGACGAGATCGATGCGTTTCTGCTCCAAGTACTCGCGGATATTCGGGCTCCGCGGCTCCGAGACTTTGTGGAGTAATGCTGATGGAACATTACGTGATTGTAAAAACTCATGTGTGCGTGCCGTTGCGAAGAATGAGTATCCGCGGTCATGAAGATTTTGAATCGATGGAAACAAATCCATTTTGTCTTCTAATGTTCCAATCGTGACGAGAATATTTTTCTTCGGAATTTTGAAGCCAACCGCAAGCATCGCGATCAAAAGCGCCTGTTCTGCATTCGATCCAAAACATGCAACTTCGCCCGTCGATGCCATCTCGACCCCCAGCCGCGGATCGGCGCCTTTCAAGCGCGAGAAACTGAATTGTGCTGCTTTCACGCCCACGTGATCCAGATCAATCGTCTGATATTTTTTGTCGAGTGGTGCGCGGCCGAGCAGTGCTTGCGTCGCAAGGACAGCAAAGTTTTCCCCTGTCACCTTGCTCGCAAATGGGAAGCTGCGACTCGCGCGCAGGTTGCACTCGATCACTTTGAGCCGGTTATTCTTTGCGAGGAACTGGATGTTGAAGGGGCCGGAGATCCGAAGTCCCTCCGCGATCTTCTTTGCAATGACCTTGAGCTGGCGGAGCGTCGCCAGGTTCACGCGCTGCGGCGGCAGCACGATCGTCGCATCGCCCGAGTGCACGCCGGCATTCTCGATGTGTTCCGAGATCGCGTACAGCAGGAGCTTGCCCCCCTGCGCAACGCCGTCGAACTCGATCTCCTTCGCACCCTGCTCGAATTTCGAAATGACGACCGGCGCGTCGGGGCTGACAAGCGCCGCTTGCTCCAAATAGGACTCGAGATCCTCCGCAGAATGCACGACCGCCATCGCAGCACCCGAGAGCACGTAGCTGGGGCGGACGATCACGGGGTAGCCGACGGTGTTGCCGAACGTCCGCGCTGAGTGCAGATCTGCAAACTCCTTCCACCCCGGCTGGTCCACCTGCAGTTCATCGAGCAGCGAACTGAATTTGTGGCGATCTTCCGCGCGATCAATATCTTTCGGATCTGTTCCAAGGATGCGCACCCCGCGCGCTGCAAGTTTTCGCGCCAGAGAATTCGGAATCTGTCCTCCCATGGAAACAACGATGCCCTCAGGATGCAGGACCTCGATGATGTCGCGGACGCGCTCCTCCGACAATTCCTCGAAGAAGAGCGTGTTGCACTCGTCGTAGTCGGTGCTCACGGTCTCGGGGTTGCTGTTGACCATGGTGACGGAGCATCCCTGGCGCGCAAGTTCGTGCGCCGCCTGCACGCAGCACCAGTCAAACTCCACGGACGAGCCGATGGAGTAGGGGCCGCCGCCGAGGACGATGATGTGTTTCTCGTTATTCGTTGCTCGTTGCTCGTCAAAGCTGACATCATGCTCCGTTCCGTGGTACGTCATATAAAGGTAGTTCGTCTGCGCCGGGAATTCGCCGGCCAATGTATCCACCCGCTTCACGACCGGCACGATGCCGGCGGCAATGCGCTTCGTCCGGATTTCCTCCATTTCCTCATCGCGAATGCCCGCAATCGCGCGATCGGAAAATCCCATCCGCTTCGCGCGGCGAAGCAACGCCTCATCCAGACTCGACGCTTTCGTCTGGAATAATTGATCGGCGACCTCGCCGCACGCGCGGATCCGCTCGAGGAAAAAACGATCAATGCCCGTCGCGATCGCGACTTCATCCACGGACCACTCGCCTCGGAGAGCCTCTGCGATTGCAAACAGCCGCCGCGGCGTCGGGCGTTTCACCTCCTTTCCGAGATCCTCGAATACGAACGGTCCTGGGGTGAGGCCGTCTGCTCCGATATTCAGCATTCGCACCGCTTTCTGGAGTGCCTCCTCGAACGTGCGGCCGAGTGCCATCACCTCGCCGATTGATTTCATCTCGCTCGTCACCTGGTCCGACACGTGGCGAAATTTTTGCAGATCCCAGCGCGGCATCTTGACAGCGACGTAATCAAGTGCGGGTTCGAAATCGGCGCACGTCACAGCGGTGATCGCATTCTTGAGCTCGGGCAACGTAAGCCCAAGCGCCAGCTTCGCCGCGACGAACGCGAGCGGGTAGCCCGTCGCCTTGGACGCGAGAGCGGAACTGCGGCTCAGGCGTGCGTTCACTTCAATCACGCGGTATGCGCGTGACCTCGGGTCGAGTGCGTATTGAATGTTGCACTCTCCTACAATGCCAAGGTGGCGGATGACGCGCAGCGCGATCGACCGAAGCATTTGATACTCCGTGTTATCGAGCGTCTGGCTCGGCGCGATGACGATTGATTCGCCGGTGTGGATCCCGAGCGGGTCCACGTTCTCCATGTTGCAGACCGTGATGCAGTTGTCTGCGACGTCGCGCACGACCTCGTACTCGATCTCCTTCCATCCGGTCAGATCTTCCTCCACCAGTGCCTGTGGCGATTCAACGAATGCAATTTTGAGCAGCTCGCGCAGCTCCTCTTCATGTTGCGCCCGTCCGCTCCCTTTGCCGCCGAGCGTGAACGCCGCGCGCACGATCACCGGGTAGCCGATGCGTTTGGCCGCTTTCATCGCGTCCTCCAGGTTTGTGCAGGCCTCCGAGCGGGGGACTGCGACATCAATACTCTGGAGCTCCTTATTAAAGAGCGCTCGGTCTTCCGTTTTCTGAATACTGGAGACGGGCGTGCCGAGCACCGTAAGTCCGTATTTTTTGAGGATTCCCATTTCATCCAATTTCACGCCGCAGTTGAGCGCGGTTTGCCCGCCGAAGCTGAGCGCAATCGCATCCGGCTTCTCCTTTATTATTACTTTCTCGACGAACGCCGGCGTCACGGGAACGAAGTAGACGCGGTCGGCGAGTCCCCAGCTCGTTTGGTTCGTGGCGATGTTGGGATTCACAAGCACGACGCGTTTTCCTTCCTCCTTCAATGCTTTGATCGCCTGACTCCCGGAATAATCGAATTCGCCGGCCTCGCCGATCTTGAGCGCGCCGGATCCGAGCAGGAGAATCGTCTTCACGCGGGACATTTCCGAAAAATATTCCCCCCCGCCGGCAGTGGCGGCATGGGGCCCTTCAGCATTCGCGGGGCGCATGTCCGGCGGAGCGTAGGGGAGCACCGTGACGACCGCAAGGGGAATCTTCTCGGGAAATTTCCGTACGCACGTACATTATTTCGCAAGAGCAAGCTGCAATCGTTTATTTTTCTCCCACTTCGCACAAAAGATTTTCTTCGAATGACAAGAAAACCAGTCTGCACCGCGCAGTAGTATTGCAATACGAATTGTTTTTCCTGAAAAGCCGAGATTGTTTTTCTTTGACGCGAAAACTGCAAAGATCTGCGAAACACGTCCCGAATTTCGGGATTTTCACTCCCCATTTTTCTTCCCTTCATTATGAAACCATCTTGCTCCCCGCGCAATCGCGCAACCATGTCGCACGCCGTGCGTTCCCTCGTGAGCTCCCTCACGATTCTTGCAATGTTGAGTCCTTCCCTCGCGCTCGCTGCCGAACGCTTCTGGGTCGGCAACTACACGGCCAGTTGGGATGACGTCAAAAACTGGTCGACAACGCAGGGAGGTTTTGGCGGAGCCAGCGTCCCAGGTGCCGCGGATGTCGCCATGATTACGAAGAACAACAGCGGAAACACAATCAACCTCGGCAAGAAGACCACAGTCGGCGGCATCATGCTGAACCCGACATTCACCGGCTCGCTTCGAACGGGTACCTCGTCGGTGGTCCTCGGCAGCACGGGCGCCAAGATCGGAAGCGGATACCTTATTATAGGAACGGGTTCCGCGCTCTCGAGCTCGGGTACGTGGCTCCAGACGGGAGGCGTCGTGTACAACGTTCGCGCCAACCACCAACTCCGGCTCTCCGGAGGACTCATCATCATGAGGCGTGCGCGTTTCCGCTACTCTGGCACGATCGTCTTCAACGGCAACGCCGACCAGACACTCGCGTTCTCGGGTTCTTCGACGCCCGCTGCGCCTCCGACGATCGCCGTCGGTCGCTACAGCTTCTCGGGCATGATCCTTGATAAAGCGGGAGGCACGACGATTGATGATGTCGTTGTTTCCGGGGCAACGCTTCGGATGCGAAGCCTCGTGATCAACAAAGGAAACTTCTCGCTCGATGGCGCGACGTCCGCAAACACCGAAGGTCGCAGACCCGCCGTTGTCGCGGCTCTGAGCGGCAGCATCACGATCGCGAATGATGCGAGCGCGATGTTCAGCACGAACGCGAACGTCACGCTCTCCGGATCCATTGCGACCGGAGCTGCCGGCTTGTTCGCGATGTCCGGTGCGACGACGCTCACCATGAACGGTATCCGCCAGAATCTCGATATCTCCGGAGCAAACAGCCGCGGCGTCCACACGCTCGTGATCGCAACGACCAGCGGCGTCTACCTGACTGGATACGCGCTCGTGCAGTCAGCGCTCACCATTAACAGCAACGCGACGCTCGCCTTTGCGGCGAATACTCTTGTCCTCACAGGAGGTGTGATTACGAACAGCGGTCAGATCAAAGAGGACACCGGCAAGCTGGTGCACACGGGATCTGCCGTCAAACTGGCAGACAGCGCCTACAATGAGCTCGCGGAAATTCAAGGAGGACAGACACTGTATATGAGCGTCACCGACAGTGACGAAAACATCAGCGGTACGGCCGCCGATACGATCACCGTTGTCCTCAGCATCCCGAGTGGTGATTCTGAAACCGTGACGCTCACGGAAACGTCGAACACCTCGGGTATCTTCCGCAGTTCCATCGTGACCGAAACCGCAACCGCGGCGGCCGGAGACGCCAAGCTCCAGGCCACGGCGGATAAGATCGTCACGATGACCTACACCGATGCGCAGGATGGGCTCGTGAAGACGGACACCATCATCTTCACGCCGATCGGCACGTCGAGCACGGCGAGCACGAACAGCGGTGGAGGCAGCTCCCGCAGCCGCGGTGGTGGAGGAGGTGGCGGAACAACCTCCAAGACCGTCACGACGCCCACGGCTCCGCCCAAGCGCGTCACGCCCGTTGCCCCCATGAAGAAAAAGATGACGGTTTCCGAGCGCAAGGCAGCGCGCATGAAGATGCTCAACCGCAAAAATGAACGCAAGGCTGCGAGGCAGGGCAGATAACACGTAATGGAGTGAAACGAAAAATCCCCTCGCGTCTGCGGGGGGCTTTTTCCAACAAGGAACAAATGAACAGTGAACAATTCGTCGATAAGCGAACAACGAGAAACCGGCAAACGAACAAACCAGCAAACAAACTATCGGTGTCTCAAATGCCGTTCCAGTTCCTGCGGCGTCGGATGGACGCCGAGAATTTCGAGGAGCAACGCGCCGAGCACGATGAACGCGCCGCCGATCAGGTGGTACCACAGAATCGCTTCGTGCAGGTAGAAGTAGGCGAACAGCACACCGGTGATGATGTTCAAGGTCGAGAGGAAGGAGACGACGGAGACGGGGATCCGCTCAATCGCTTTGTAGAAGCTGAAGAGGCTCAGGAATCGTGAGACGAAGGCGAAGCCGATCAGCGCCGGGATCAGCGCGATGGGAAACGCATGCAGCTCCTCTATCAAGGTATGCTCAATAAAAGGTGAAATGAGGAAGAAGACACCTATGGCAACGCAGGCGCGTCCCACGATGACGACTTCGGGTTGAAGATTGTGGAGGAATTTCTTATAGATGACGCTCCCCGCCGCAAAGATACACGCCGAGAGGAGGATGAGCGGATCGCCGCCGCGAAACGAAAACCCTTCGCTGAATCCCCGGAGTGCGACGAACCCGATACCGCACAGCATCACGCTGCCGGCAATCACGTGCGTGCGCGTCAGGTGCTCCTCGCGAAGAATCGCGACGGCGAACAGCAGCAGTGCCACCATCTCCATGCGGCTGAAGAGCTCTGCATTCACCGCGGTCGTCCACATGAGGCCGCGGAAGAACATGAGCGGCGCGATGATGCCGTTGAGGAGGCCGAGTGCGATCAAGGGCAGGAGCATCTTCTTTGGCATGCGCACGAAATTCTTGAGCGTGGGGAGGACCCCAAATGCGAGGAGCACGAAGAACGCGGTGAGCGCTTCGCTGAGGACGAGGAGTGTCAGGGGCGACAGCGCCTGGGTCAGTTGCTTGCCGAACGAGTTATACGTCGAGCTCGCGATGATCATCATCGCGAGCGCGATCCATCCGATGGACTGCGATGTCAGTGCCCTGCGTTTCAGGAACCGCCAGCGGGGGAGCGTGAGGCTC